>JABDBR010000008.1 GCA_013288545.1 Nitrososphaerota archaeon
ATAAACATCACCTCCAAAGATATTTACTTGATTTGAGGTTGACGCAATTTCATTTCCATTTGCATCGTAGACCTGAAGGTAAGCCCCAAGTGGCATGCGATATTGTCCTATGCCAAGCAATGCTTTACCAGACGAATCCACAGGCGCACTTGCAAGCACGGTTCCGTAACATGCTGATGTCGGTTTTACTATCTCTACTGTTTTTGCACCTGACGGAGTATTGGCTACTGTAACGTTTTCACTTGTAGTGGCATAAAAGTCCCGGTAGGTTCCATTTATCAGTGCGCCATTGTAATTTGACTGTGGCTCAAGGAACGCAACCATCGGATTAATATAATTTAGATTCATGGAATGATTTTCATATACCTTAGTACCATTGAGGTACACCTCAAGATAATTATGCCCGTTTGTTATAATGGTACAATCTTCTGTAAGTGGTTGATTTTGATCCATGGACGACCACCATAAATTAGTAAAGGTATTGGCATTAGCAGAACCGCCGTTTGCAGATGATATGACCCACTGGGTACCAAGTTTACCAGTTACTGCGTTACAGACAATATAGCTTACGTTTCCAGTCCCATTTTGAACATAGATTCCATTCTCAAACCAGTTGTTGTTTGATGGTATCGTGTGATACTGTGTAGATATTACAGCATGGAACAGCATTGCAGTTGTATTTTGTGTGACAGCATAATATCCAGCCCAGGTTCCATTAGCTGGTGCCTTTACCCCTATGTATAGCCCTGTTGTGTTTCTAAAAAATACATATGGTGCGTGTACCGATGGTGCATCACCCCCATAAAACCAGTAGCCTGAATTTGCAGCAAGTTGCTGCTGTGTCCTGGTCTCGTTAGTTAACGAATCAGAGACCACATAGCCAGATTTTACCTGATTTACTGCGTAGTTTGTACTGGGTGCAATTGGAACGGTCTGTGGAGTTGTGGAGGTAGGCGTGCTTGTGTTGCTAGGAGTGGTAGGAGGAAGTTGGCCTGCCGGGATAGGACCAGGTGCACTAACATCTGCTCTTGCAGGATTTATAGTTACAAGAGCCGACAAGATCGACAATAGTAAAATGGTGACAAAAATTAGATTAGAATTTACCATCAGTCAATATGTAATGCTCAATCTATATCTGACTATATAGTAAAATTACTATAAAATTTTCACTGATTAATATTGTGAAACAATATTAAATAATATTATTCCATTTCGAGTTTGACTACACATAACAGAGATCGGCCGTATCTTACAGGTTTGCGGTAGACTCGCCAGAATCTTGCATTATTTTCCAAAGCGAAAAATACCATGTGAAGTTTTAAAATAAGACAAAACAAATTACATTTATCATGAATTATGAGCGCACAGTAAGGTCAGGCTCAGAGTCACTGAATTAACAATCATTTTGTGTCATGTCTCTAACTCTTCTTCATCGCCTGGCTATGATAATCAGTCAAAGTCGGATAATAACTAATTGCATTCTGTTCAAATAATAATACGCCTGAATCGAGATCAGAGAATGAACAAGTCAGCAATTATTGGATACTTGTCAGCATTACTTGCTTCAGTTCTTTTTGGAGCAGTGCCTACAATTGCAAAGCCAGTAATATCAAACATCAATGTTTTGCTACTCTCATCTATAGCATATCTTATTGCAGCACTAGTGTTTACGCCCATATCAAAAAAGGCAAAGACAATACTCTCAAAAAAAGATTACATCATACTTGTTACAATATCTGTTTGCGGCGCAGCAGCTGCTCCATATTTGTATTTTGTAGGCCTGCACCAGTCAAGTGCAACTGACACCTCACTTTTATCAAATGTTGAGATAATGTTCACAGTACTTTTTGGATTATTGTTTTTCAAGGAAAGGTTAAAACCAATCGGCTTTATTTCGGTAGCACTGGTTTTGTTGGGTGTTGTCATCATAACAACAGATCTCAAATTTTCAGGATCCATACTACAACTAAATGCTGGGCATTTTTTCATTTTGGGATCAATGGCATTATGGGCACTAGACAACAACCTCAGTCGAATAATATCTACAAAGATGGACACTGCAAAACTTGTCCAGTTAAAATCAGCCATAGGAGGCTCAATTCTACTTGGAGCAGTACTTGTACTTCACGTGCCACTTGTTATCAGTGCATCACAGATACCATATGTTATACTTCTTAGTGCAGTAGGATTTGGTGGATCGCTCTACTTTTTCTTGCAGAGCCTAAAGAGAATAGGGACAATTAAGACAATAATGATATTTTCCATGTCATCTGTCTTCGGTCTTGTTTTTGCATCAGTATTTTTGCACGAGCAAATAAGCATGTACCAGATAGCTGCAATTGCAATAATGCTGACAGGCATTTATGCAATAAACAGAAAAGAGAGCATAAAAGAAAACCAAGAATCCCCTGTGCACTAGGCCCTCAAAGATTTTCAGTTCCAAGCAATGCAACAAACAGGTAATAGACTGATATGTTAACCAATGTAACTATAGAACTAATTTTAAAAAATTACCAGTGCAGCATATTCCTTCAATAGCAAGTTCAGAATACTATCAAGTTTATTTCTTGCCAATTATGAAAAACCGACCTATAATCATTTTAGGAGTATACAGAAATACAGGTGAAGAACACACAATGTATGGTTGGACCACAAGATGGTGGATTTGGTTTTGATGGAGCACCAAAATATTCCAAACTAGAAGGAAAAAACGCCATATGTGTCCAGTGTCAAGCAGGTCAACATAGCAATTGTCTTTCTAAAAACAATCCAGATACGCTTTGTGATTGCGAGTTGTGTATGATCTCCTAGTCAGATGAAACCAGTATTGCCTTTATTTCAATATCACGTATATGAAATGGTAGGACAAATTTCTTAAACCATCTTTCTTATCAATCATCTTCAAAAGTATAACAAAGAAGTAATAGTATCTGTAAAAATATCAAATGTTATAACTTTCTTTTAAAGAAAGATCTAGATTATGACTCTGGAAATTTGTACGCATATTCAGATAAAAATGAGAGCACATGATTAGCTAAAGATATGCAAACAAGAACGGTTAGAGACAGAGGAGAAATCATAATGGCCATTCTAGAATCAGCACAAGGCGGGCAGACTCAAACACGCATCATGTACAAGACCATGCTCAATTTCAGTCAACTCAAGGAATACCTGATATTTTTGCAAGAAAGGGATATGATCTTGTGTGACCCCGTAACACGTCAGTATGCTCCAACCAGTAAAGGAATAGAATTTATAAAAAAATCAACCGAGATTATAAAATTAATCAATAGTTCATGAGATGCTTGTCTTCAATCAAAAGATCAATTGATGAGATTGCCTTTTTTATAGCCATGTCTTGTCAAAGGTTTTCTTCGATAAATCTAGTGGGTCATTTTGTAATTTCTATAATCTAGTCAAATTGCATGACCTTGTCTATACCCCCAAATGAAAATGGGATCGGCCGGATTTGAACCGACGACCTCAGGTACCCAAAACCCGAATCATACCAAGCTAGACCACGATCCCGATGTGATTGCACAAAAATGTCCCCAATTTAATCTTCTCATGCATATGATGATTTTAAATAATAAACCAAATTAAGCCATGATCGTTGCAATTACAAGATTATATCAATGCAGGAAAAATAGCATCAGAGGTACGAGAAAACGCCAGGAAAAAAAATCATGTCGGTTCAACCCTTGAAGAAATATGTAATTCTATTGAAAAAGAAATCATCGGCAAAGGAGGCAAGTGTGCATTTCCAGTAAATGTCAGTTTAAATGAGATTGCGGCACATTATACAGCAGAACCAAATGACAAGATAATAGTCAAGGATACTGATCTTTTAAAAATTGATTTGGGGGTTCAGATAAACG
Organism: Nitrososphaerota archaeon; assembly: GCA_013288545.1. Taxonomy (GTDB): domain Archaea; phylum Thermoproteota; class Nitrososphaeria; order Nitrososphaerales; family Nitrosopumilaceae; genus Nitrosotalea. The sequence continues at coordinate 3,879 of JABDBR010000008.1, forward strand.
GTCACATTGCAGACACTGCAGTAACTGTATGCTATGATCCAAAATATGATTTCCTAGTCCAGGCAGCAGAAGCAGCACTCAGAGAAGCCATGTCAATAATACGAGTTGGCGCAAAATCAAGCGATGTGGGAAAAATAATTGAAAATACTGCAAAACAGATGGGTGGAATACCCATTGCAAACCTCAGCGGTCATTCTTTGGAACAGTATACTATTCATGCAGGCAAGTCAGTTCCAAATATTTGGTCTATTGGCTCTTTTTCATTCCAGTCTACAGAGGCATATGCATGTGAGCCATTTGTAACTACCCCTGATGGATCAGGTTTTGTGCGAGAGGGAAAAGTCAGAAATATTTTTTCTCTTGTTACAAGAAAAAGAACAAAGGATGAAGATGCCAACAAGATGATCGATTTCATATGGCAGAAATTTAACATGCTCCCATTTGCATTAAGATGGTTTATTCCAGAATATGATGAAAAGACCGCAAGAGAATTACTCGAGAGATTAATTAAAAATAAAGTTGTCAGGTCCTATCCAATATTGATAGAGGCAAACGAGCAAAGAGTTGCACAGGCAGAGCACACGTTTATCCCTCAAGAAAACAGCGCTCTTGTAACTACAATTTGATTGAGTATTAGCAAACCTACTTTTTCAAAGTGTGTAGTTTTTTAAAATAAAAAAGATTGTAGTTAGGTTTAATTTTTTATAACCTTGATAGACTTAACCACTACAGGTTGTCAGTTGTTATAGTATGCTATAACATTGAGATTTTGTGTCAGTGTTACAGTCCTTGTTGGATTTGTGCTTGCATTGTTCCAATGGTTAAAGACATAGTTCTGATAGTTTGATACGGTAATTTCATATGGAACGCCAGGTGTTGCAGCAAATGTCAGTGTTGTGTATCCCTTTGCAACCACTACACCATTTGATTTTATTACAGTCCAGAGTCCTGTGATTGGGTTTCCAGACATGTCATCTGATTTTACTCGAAGTGTTACCGTTGTAGTGGATATAGTAGATGTTGTTGCAGATGCAGTACTAGAAGGAACACTTGATCCAATTGCATTGATTGCCGATACTCTGTAAGTGTAAGATGTGTTTGTTGCAAGCCCAGTGTTAGAGTAGGTTGTAGAAACAGATGCAGTGTTGGCAACTAGTGTAGTCCAGGTAGAACCACTGTCAGTTGATCTGTCAATTTTATATCCAGTTATTACCGAGCCGCCATTACTTGGTGCAACCCAAGACAAGTTGATCTGTGATGATGATACTGTAGTGGCTGCAAGCCCAGTTGGTGCTTGTGGTACAGTGGATGTCGTACCAGATAGAGTTGTGGCAGATGCAGTATTAGATACAGGACTGGTTCCAATTGCGTTAATCGCAGAGACACGATAAGTGTAAGATGTGCTTGCGGCAAGCCCAGTGTTGGAATATGTTGCGGATGAAGATGCAGTGTTTGCAACTAGTGTGGACCAAGTTGTACCTGCATCAGTGGAGCGTGCAATTTTGTATCCAGTTATTGCAGAGCCACCGTTGTTTGCAGGAGCAGTCCAGGATAGATTGATCTGGGATGATGATGTTGTAGTAGCAGTAAGGCCAGTTGGTGCCTGTGGTGCAGTTGCAGATGATGAACCAGTATCAAGATCTGCAACTAGTGTACCAAAGTATGAAGGAACGGTATCATACGGATTTGGTAATACATCATTAGTAAGGTCAATGTATCCAACAGTGTTTGAAGCACTTGTCAGAAATGATTGTGATACTGAACCTACACCAAATGCTATCATTGAAAAGTTGCGCTTGTCATAGCTTGTATGCCATCCTTGTAATGCTGACAAGGCAGGCAAGCCAGGATTCTCGTATATCATCAAGTTGTCTACAGTTCCAATGTAGCTTGGAAGTGTATCAGTTCCTGGATTGCCTACAGTCATGGTATATCCAAGTGATTTTGCATAACTTGTTAGACCAGAGTAGTAACTTTCAGGACCAGACCAGTTTGCCATTTCATCAAAGAATATTCCATCAATATTGTAAAGGCTCTTCCAGGTGTTCATAACAGATTTTACAGAGCTTGCAGAGTTTGATGCATATCCTGTTGCGTCATATCCGATAACTACAATTCCTGCATTATGGAGTTCTTGTATTCCGGAGACATAGTTTGCATCACGTGAGCTACCAGGACCATTATTTGGGTTGATTATAGCAACTATGGGCACTGATGGGTGTGCAAGCTTTGCCTGCGCCACAACGTCCCATGTGCTTCCAGGGTATGTGTATAGTGCAATCATGACACCTGTCTGGGATGCGGCATGGGCCTGGTGAGGGAGAATAGTAAGAGGAGTTGATATCATTAGTAAAATTGTCAGTAGCCCGATAAATCTTCTAGAATATTGTTCTATCATTATGTACAGTATTAATCTTCTATGGTATTAAAAAAATTGGTAGAATAGATATGAAGACATGCTTCAGTTTAGTCACAACTTAAGAGTTTTTTGAAAAAATAAATTTTAAAGTTCTAATCCAAATTTTTCTTTCACATTACAACATGTTTAGACGTGTTCATTTTTTCATAAATATATGCAATTCATCGATAAAACTAAAGTATGTGACAACTCTTTTAAGCAACGGTGTGGTACCGTACATGGCAAACATGAAAACTGTTGGTGCTATACTCATAGTATTGGGTTTACTAGTATCAATTATTGGATATGGAGCATATGAAAACATCACCAGTCATTGTATTTCTCAAATTGGAGGTAATCCCATTGTATGCCACGGTGTTAGCGTACAGCAGATTTTAGGTCACACACTAGTCTATTCTGGGCTTGCCGTTGCAGGCAGTGGAATGATAGTATTTACAAAATGGTGGAGAAAGAAGGTAATTTTCAATTAAACCAGACAAGATTTTACCTTTTTTAGGCACAAAATTAACTGCTGGTGGGATTAGTTTCCATTTTTCTTTTGATCACAACAAGATAGAGACAGCCTGCGACTATACCACTCTGCAGAATTTTGACAGTGATATCAATTACACCAATATCGCTTTGCATCCCTACTACAGGCAAGTCAACGGTTCTTGATATGGCATAAAATACAACTAGTGACACAGAGCCTACAAGTGCTGTCAGGTATAGTTTTGTGCCATGTCTGTTTGCTAACATACACATTCCAACCAGAACGTAGACAATACCCACAAACAAGAAAAATATGGTTTGCATCTTTCCGCCCAGATCAAGTTCATACCATTGCGATTTATCAAGATCACCAGTTTCTTGGCCAGTCTCCTTTTCACCAGCCATTTCATGAAAGCCATCACCACTCTCATCTGTGAATTGTTCGTATGTAGTTACAAAGTAAATTGCACTAGTTGAAAGCATTGTCACTATTACAACATATGAAATTATTTGATACAAGTTTACATTCATGGTTACATCTACTCAATATCGAATTTTTACTGCTTGAGCAATTTCGACAAATTGCTGCATTTCATTGAAAAAATGTATCCCTTTTTCAGTAATGGTAAAAATACGACTCCTCTTGTCACTGGTATAGTCCATCAATCCAAAATCTGACAACTTTTGGCATTTTTCAATCGCAGTGTAGTGTGATAGGTTTGCTCTCCTAGCTATTGCAGATATTATCGTACCATTTCTCCCACAATCCATAATGACGCGTAAAATGTCAAATACAATACCCAACTCTGATCTATATTGCTGTTTTAACATGCCATTTAATTCTGAAATTAGTATATTATATTTCAGGGACACTTGACTAAGTATTATTTTTCTTGTGTGTTATCTATTTCTTCTTCACTATTGCCACAAAGAATAGTGCTAGTATGACAAATCCTGTTGATGACAGTATGACAGTAATTGTAGTTGCCTCCACAGTAGGAAGAAGTATTTCCAGTCTAGGCAATATTGCTCTGAACGCATAAAGTCCAAAGGCAGCACTGACAAAAAGAAGTCTTTTCATTTTGGTGCGCCTATATGCAAATAACGATACTACAAGCAGAAAGGCAGCAAAGATCCCGGTTGCAAAATCTAGAGATTCAGGAAGATCAGGCGTTTCACCGCCAACTTCTGTTAGACCATTGATTGCAAATAAAATATTTTCAAACACTAGCCATCTGCCCCCTCTTTATCAGAAGAGATCTGCAAGAAGAGATCTGCAAATCTACTCAACATTTTGTCCCAAACATTAGGATGATAAGTTTTGAGTGCGGTAGATATACTTTGCATGTCTACTATGACATATCGTACTGTCCTGCCTTCTTTTATAGAATTAACCAAGCCAGCTGCCTCAAGTCTAGACATGTGCCAGCTTATGGTTGGTGCAGAAAAACCCTTGAAATTTATGATATCACTTTGTGTAGATCGTGGATGTTCCATTAGATATGTGAGAATATCCATGGCAGTTTCTTGTCTCAGAAAGGCAAGTATGCCATGCTCTGCCTCTAGTATTTCAACTGCATAATAGTGCCTGTAGATATTGATCCTCTTTGATCTTACTTTTCCAGATTTTTCCAAAATATCCAGATGATGTTGAGTTGCACCCATGCCCACACCTAATTCTCTTGTAATCATTCTAAGATGTGCACCTGGATTTTTTTTAATGTAATCGTATATGCGGGTTCTATTTTCAGAGTCATCTTCATTTTTTTCATTTCGCAACAGTCTTCTCCTTCTACCACTAGAGATTTGTTATAATAAAGAGTAATGACACTATAGGTACAGTCAGCTAAGTATTGATGTTACAATATTCAGTTTCATGTCAGATAACCTGATGAAAGTTAGTCAGATGTTCCTCAATTATAATATACAAAATTTGATATTCATATTTTCGAGGTGAAACTACACAACATGAAAAGCAAGAAAACACTTTTGGCAATTCCACTGATAGCAATTGCAGTAATAGCTATCGGGTTTGGAATGTCAAGCAACGTATTTGCTCAATCAACCGCATCAACAACACCAGCAGCAGTTGACCAACCAGATGGTCCAAATGATACACATGCTGCAGGTAATGGTACAGACAACCAAAAAGATGGAGAAACAGCTGATGACCACAACAGTGCAAAAGAAGGATCAAATGGTGACGGAGATGGAGAGCAAAAAGACCAGACTGAATTGAAGAAGTAGAGAAAATCCGCGCTTCTTCTATTTTTCCAATTTAAATCCCTCTTTTTACTCAAATTTCAAATCATTTGGAGGCATACAATATCTAATTGGATTTTTATTTAGTCAAGTGTACCTATAGCATAATATACAAAGTCACTAGAAAAATCACAAATTGGAAAGTCACTCGGACTGTTTATTATGATAATTAGTATCAACTACATACATAGTGAAAAAAAATGAAAGATAAAGATCACCAGTCAGGGGCTCAAGTAATGTTAAACAAGGTGCCCGAAATCACGTTGTTCTTTTGGGTGATCAAGATCCTATGCACCACTGTCGGTGAGACAGGTGCAGATTTTTTAAATACAAAGTTGAATCTGGGACTCAACGGAGTAACATTAATCATGGGAACAATTCTTGCTGTAACGCTAATCTTTCAGTTCAAATCCAAAAAATATGTGCCCGGAATCTACTGGTTTGCAGTTGTTCTAATAAGCATAGTAGGAACTCTCATCACAGACAATTTGACTGACAGACTTGGGATACCTTTGATGATCACTACCATAGTCTTCACCGTCTCACTTTCAATAGTCTTTGCTGTTTGGTATAAGAGAGAAAAAACATTGTCAATACATACAATCATCACTACCAGAAGAGAGGCGTTTTATTGGCTGGCCATTTTATTTACATTTGCACTTGGAACAGCTGCAGGGGATCTATTAGCTGAGACCATAAACCTGGGTTACCTGCTCTCTGCAATCATTTTTGGAGTTTTGATTGCATCTGTTGCGATAAGTCATTTCGTTTTCAAGGTAAATGCTATTTTGGCATTTTGGATAGCATACATTCTAACTCGTCCTCTGGGGGCTTCGATAGGTGACTACCTTTCGCAAGATTTGAGCAACAGTGGCTTGGGACTGGGAACTGTACTAACAAGCATGATTTTCCTTGCTACGATCTTAGTTGCAGTTATCTATCTAGCAATAACAAAAAAAGACGTCATTAGAATAAAGTGAAGATCTTTGAAAGTCATTGTAACATAACAGATGTTTTTACTTGGAAACTTCGCCGAAAATTTTGGTTATCATCATCTGTCCATTTCCACAAGATGGACATTTCTCAGTCATTTTAAAGATATAATCCCCTTCCTTGAACTTGCGCTTGGAGTCTTTATTGCATCTGTTACACTGCTCAACAGTGTATGGATCGAATACCTCTTCTTTTTTCTTGAAAAGCATCATTGTGATACCCCCAACGTGTTTCCAACCCCAATTACTAGTGCACACTGACCTGCCTTTGTGGCACCCTTTATGATATCATAGACTTGAGTGGAAACCTTGTCAGAGGAATCCGCAATCTCTTTTTTCATCAGAGTGATTGCCTCTTTGATTGACTGTTTTATTACAATTGCATAAATAGGAATGTTATGCTTTGTTGCCACTTCTTCTATCTGGAACCTTTCGGTACCAACTCCCCCAATTGCAGCTCCAAATCCTTGGGCAATAGAGCCAGTCTCTTCCCCCTCTAGTTTCAGGGCAGCATCCACCATAACTATAATGTCAGGCTTGTTTTCAGAAATCATTTTCTCTAGTGCATCTGCAGGCCTTCCAACTGTTGCAGCAGGACCTTCTGCTTTTAGAAGACACAGTTTTCTGCCCTCAAAGTCTTTTTCGCTCATGACAGTTTCAAGTGCTACAGTCTTTTTTTCTGTTCCAAGCATCATTTTTCCAACAATCATAGGACCTATTCCATCACCTATTGGTTGTCCCTGCTTGAATGCAGAGACTGCAATCTTGAGTGCTTCTGCTTCTTCAAGGATAAACGGCATCATCATTTGTAGTGGCAGTATTAACGGAAAGTTGTTTTGTTTCTTTGCGGTAAGGAAAAAGTGTCTCACCATTTTGTACAACATGTTCAGCGTGGTTACTGCTTCAAGAATATTGATCACCTGACTTGCTTGTACATGGGACATGCTTGGAGACAAACTTTTTACTTGTTCCCGGGTCGAGTCCTCCCTTGTTCTCATGATATGTTTTATTTTTGGGATTATTCCATTAGGGTCCATGTCAACTGGCATTATTGTAAAGTACTCAAAATACCTATCAAGAAATACAGTAGGATCTGTGGAGGGATTTGCAGTATTTTTTACATAAGCAATTAGTTCTTTCCTGGTGTCATCACGATATAATTTGAGCTTCTCAAGTCCCTTGTTAATTTCAGATGAGGTGACATGAAGCTGGATTCTTTGTCCATATAGCATAAAGACAAAGATTGGCAAAATCCAAACCAACCACATCAAGGGATTTGAATTGTCGGTGGAACTGAAAAGCTTGTCCAAGTTTGTACCCAAAAAATCCAATAGTAAAAAGACCCTATTTTACTAAATTAAATCTTTCAGAGTTTACACGTAGTGATTCAACAGCATATCACGATATAACAAATTAAAATAGAAAAAATGTCATCCGGCCTTGGGTGGACATGGCACTTTTTCCCAAGCAATAACATGCCAACGCATCTATTACTTTCCCTCTTTGCCATTGTTTTTCCCATTTCTGAAGATTCCATGTGTTGCCACATTGTTTCCGTTCAGAAATGCAAAACACCGCCAGAGTCAGAAAACCAAGTCCTTACCTGATGACCTGATTCAAGCGTATCTTCACTTTTGTCAGTCGGATGACTGTCCATTAATACGGCACCGTGGAATAAAAGCCCGATCAATATAGATCCGGTATATCCAAGTGAAAAATAGACCAAGTATTCTACAAACTAGAACTAACAATTTGCAGAAAAATTAAATCATTTTTTAAGCATTTGGAGTACAGATACCACAATGAAACCAAGCCAGGTGGGACCCAGTCTATCCAGAATTGTAAAATGTCCAGTTTCATGGGATAGTCAAGTACGCAATTGCTATTCAGTTGATGCAAGCTCCTACATCTTAAAGCCACAGGTTGTTGCATTTCCCCGTAATGAATCAGATGTTGTAAAAATTATAAAATTTGCAAAAAAACATTGTATTCATGTAACTCCCCGTGGTGCTGGTGCAGGACTTGTGGGCAGTGCACTTGGAAGAGGAATCATTTTAGACATGAGATATTTGGATGAGATAAGACTAGGAGTTGACCATGTCAAGGTTGGAAGTGGCGTATTCAAGGGACGTCTTGACAAGATACTTCAAAAGCAAGGCAGGTTCATAGGGCCAGACCCATCAATAGGCCCGTACTGTACTATAGGCGGAATGATTGGTACCAATGCAAGCGGTATTCATTCCTTAAAGTATGGTAGCATGATAGACAATTTGATTCAGGTCAGGATGGTAAACTCTTCTGGGACAGTTACAAAATTTCCAGGCAACCACAACTTCAAGGGCATCATAAATAAAATACACTCAAGTGGAAACATGTCATTTCCAAAGGTATCCAAAAACTCGTGCGGTTATAGAATTGACAAAATTTCCTCAGAAAAAGATTTGCACAAATTAATTGCAGGCTCGGAGGGCACACTCGGCATAATAACTTCTGCAAAACTTAGGACATATGTATCTCCAAAAAATATCTTTTTGTACATCATACATTACAAGACACTTTTAGAGGCAGTAAGAAACGTTCCAAAGATAATTGAATTAAAACCATCCGCAGTAGAGATTGTAGACAGTAACATAACAAAACACATCAAGATCAATGTACCATCACATACTGGTTGTCTTCTTTTTGTCGAGTTTGACAAAATGATACAATCAAGCAGAAAAAATATTTACAAAATAACATCAGGTAGAATAATCAAGGTAGAATCCAACAAGGATAAGATTAAGAAAATATGGAATTTTAGAAACTCTGCACTGGCATACAGTCTACAGAGCCTAGCAAAAAATGAGACAATGCCTAATCTCATAGAGGACGCAGTGGTTCCAGTAAAGAGACTGCCGCTGCTGCTAAGGATGCTGGACATAATTTCAAAAAAGTATGGCTTCAAAATGATCATATATGGTCATGCCGGAAACGGCAATCTACACATCATGTCAATTCTTAAACAAAAGGATGTTCGTCTCATCAAAAAGATTGCAACAGAATTTTTCTTGGGCGTGATATCAATAGGAGGAAGCATATCAGGGGAGCATGGAGACGGTCTTGCTAGGTCAGAATTTGTAAAAATGCAATATGACAAAAAAACTTATGATGTTTTCAAACACATAAAAAAAGAGTTTGACCCAAAAAATATTCTAAATCCAGGAAAAATAATATCAACCCAGAGTACAGTAATAAGAAACTTGAAGATCTGATTATTACTTTATCCCAGTACCAAGTGGAACATCTTCAGTCACTGTCAGCCAGAATGGCTTGTCATCAGAATCAGCTGCCAAGAGCATTGCACCAGATTCTATTCCAGCAATTTTTCTTGGTTCAAGATTTACAAGAGCTATAACAGTTCTTCCCACTAGTTCTTCTGGTTTGTAATACTGGGCCCCACCAATGATAACATCGCGCTTTTCGTCACCAAGATCAATTGTACCTTTTATGATTTTTGACTTTCCAGGAATTTCTTCAACTGAGATTACTTTTGCCACTCGTATATCCAGCTTGGCAAAATCATCGTATGTTATCAGATCCACGACAAGTGTGATACCATGAGATTAAAATTGATTTCGAAATTGTATCATTTGTTTTGAAAACGCAAGGCATTTTTGCGTTACAACATAAATATGAACAAATAAAGATCTTTTACATGGTCCAGATCCAAGCCTCTGTTGAAATTGATGCTTCCATTGATAAAGTTTGGAACATAGTCTCTGATCTTGATTCGGAACCAAAGTTCTGGAAGGGAACAAAGGAAGTAAGAAACATCTCAAAAGATGGAAACACCATAACACGAGAGGTTACAATAGCTTTCAAGGATTCAAAATGTATGCAGATAGTGACCATACATCCAAAAGAAAAGATCCAGATCACATTCACAAAGGGAGTAATCGAGGGAACAAAAACTCTCACACTTGCCCAGCAAGATAACAAGATAAAATTAGATGTTCTCTGGGACATGAAATTAACAGGTATGATGGGAATGTTCACAGGCATGATAAAAAAACACATCCAGAGTGGCTCAGAACAGGCCCTTGAGAGTATAAAACAAGAAGCCCAGAGATAAATCAAGATGCATATTTTAGATATCGTAAATTATTTTCTTACAGCCATTATGCTCAGTGTTTCTGTTGCATGGGTATTTTTGATAAAATCAATGTGGATTACATTTAGGGATTCTCCATTTCTAGACAGATACAATTCCAAGCCGCACCATATGCCAAAAGTATCCATTATTTTACCTGCAAGAAATGAGGAGATGTTCATCGAAAAATGCATCAATTCACTTTTAGAGCAAGATTATGAAAATTATGAGATTATAGCAATTGATGACATGTCAGATGATAACACCGGAGAGTTGATAAAAAAAATTGCCAAGAAAAACTCTAAAGTCATACATGTCCAGGCAGGACCCAAACCAGAAAAATGGATTGGAAAAAACTGGGCATGCATTGAGGGTTTCAAGAGATCATCGGGGGAATTGTTGCTGTTTACCGATGCAGATACAACTCATACAAACAAAACAATCTCTCTGTCAGTAGACCACCTCCTAAGTGAAGAACTAGATTCGCTTACAGTCATTCCAAAGATGCTTTGTCTTGACTGGTGGACAAAAATTACATTGCCTGTCTTGTCTACATTTTTGCATACAAGATTTTCTGCACTCAGGGTAAATGACCCTTCCAAAAAGACAGGATATTTCTTTGGAAGCTTTTTTATCATAAAGAGGAAAACCTACGAAGCAGTAGGAACACATGAAAGTGTAAAAAGCGAGATTGTTGAAGATGGTGCGCTAGGTAGAAAAGTAAAGGAACAAGGATTCAAGCTAAAAATGGTGCGCGGTGAACACCTAGTTGAGGCAGTATGGGCAAGAGACTTGACCACGTTATGGCACGCCCTCAAGAGGCTCATGATACCACTTTACATCCAGTCAAACAAGATGGCAGTTGGAATATTTTTTGCAGTACTTTTCTTGTTATTCATGCCGTTTCCAATTCTTGCTTACGCGGTATCTTTTGCAAGCATTTCCACATCCTTTGAAGTTTTGCTTGGCGCGTCATTATTTGCATCAGGATTATTTTATCTTGGAAGTACAATAGATGCAAAGAAGGGATTGGGTCTTGGATTTCGACATGTATTATTTGCCCCGCTTGGCAGTGCAGTTATTGTATCAGGATTTGCAAGTGGGATTTTGCATGCAAAGAAAAGCAATGCAGTGACTTGGAGAGGAAGAACATATTCCATATCAGACACTAGGCAAAATCCCATTAGCTTGTGAGTAAGGATTATACAGTAATCTTTGACATTTGAAATTCTTGGACAAGACTACGGCAATTTTAGGCGGAGTGTATGGAATCATTGTACTAGTTTTGGTATTTGCATTTGTATTTGAACAACAGAAAACAGATCAAACTTCTGCTCTAGGAAATCTTGTCCAGTCAAGCCCAGGATCACAATTGAGTCTAGCAGATCTTTTTTCCAAATCTCAGGATGGTGTTGTTCAGATCATAGTCCGTAAAACAGGCGACAATTCTTCAGACAGAGCCATAGGTTCAGGCATTGTATATGATCTTGACGGACATATAATCACAAGTAATCATGTTGTAGAAGATTATCAAAAAATCAGAGTTGTGTTCCATGATGGTGAATCATATCCAGCCAAAGTAAGTGGTACTGACAGGTTTGCAGACTTGGCAGTAATCAAGGTAGATGCAGACCCACAGACACTACACCCATTGCCACTAGGGGATTCGTCAAAGCTTCGCATAGGAGACGAAGTAATTGCAATTGGTAGCCCATTTGGTTTGAGTGGATCATTAACATCAGGAATAGTTAGCCAGTTAGGCAGAATTCTAAATCCCCCAAATATCGAGTCATTTTCAATTCCAAATGTAATCCAGACAGATGCTGCAATAAATCCAGGAAACTCTGGCGGTCCGCTTTTGGATACCCATGGCGAAGTGATTGGGATCAACACTGCAATTCAAACTCAGACAGGTGAATTTTCAGGAGTTGGTTTTGCAATCCCGTCAAGTACCATGAAGAGAATCGTTCCATCATTAATACAGTCAGGTCATTACAAGCACCCATGGCTTGGAGTATCAGGAATAACAGTCGATCCAGATCTAGCAGAGAGTTTGGGCCTTGCCACACATTCAGGTTTTCTTGTTGAAAACATAGTCGCAGATAGTCCAGCCTCCAAGGCAGGTTTGCATGCATCAAACAAGACAATGACAATAGATGGGGTCAAGTACAAGTTTGGTGGAGATATCATAACTGGTGTAGATAAAAATCCAGTTTCAAAACTAGAAGACCTTTTAAATTATTTACAGGATTACAAATCAGCAGGAGATAAAATGGTCATGCAGATAGTTCGTGATAATAAAACCAGGGATGTAACACTGACATTACAGGAAAGACCATACAGTCAATAAATGGAACCAAGTACTGAAAAAAATTTCAGATAGATAATTTTGATAACGATGTGATCATTTTTTTGATGCGTATTTATTAAACGGTATTTTTATCAAAAAATATTGAAGTATTGGCTGATCCTTGTTTTAATATTATCTGGAGTTGTCATGCTACCATCATATGCAGACCCAGTCATGAATGATACAGGCTATGTAATTCAAAAATATGTAACAGGCATTTGTTGCAGTCCTACAACCATGGCCTTTGAGGGAAACGATATACTTGTTTTATCAAAAGTTTCTGGACAGGTCCACTTGTTCAGAGATGGAGTTTTACAAGACAAGCCAGTGTTGCAGGAAAATGTCACAAGTTCTGGAGAGCAGGGAATGCTTGGAATTACAACAGTTGGTACCAAGGTCTACCTTTACTTTACAGAATCATCAAAGATGGGAGGCCACCCACTTGGAAAACGTGTCTACAGTTATGACTGGAACGGACAACAGCTAGTCAATAAAACTCTAGTAAAAGATCTGCCGCAAACCCAGACATATCACAACGGCGGCGCCATGGTCACAGACAAGAACGGTTCAGTCTATCTAGTAGTTGGAGATGCAGGTAGATTTGGGAAACTGCAGAACCATCCGACTGGAGAGCCCGACGACACCTCTGTCATTTTTAGGCTTGTCCCGCCAGGCCCATACTATGCCATTGGAATACGAAATAGTTTTGGACTTGCAATTGATCCTGTCACAGGAAAACTTTGGGATACAGAAAACGGTCCAGACTTTGGAGATGAAGTCAACATTGTTCCTCCAAACTTTAACAGTGGATGGGATGTGATAATGGGACCTGCAAACAAGACTCTACTTGCACATCTCCCAGGATTTCCAGGATATACGTATCACGATCCACAGTTTACTTGGTACAAAACTGTCGCACCGACAGGCATTTCGTTTTCATCCCCACAAGGGTTTGGAAAATACAAGGACAGTGTATTTGTAGGAGATTGTAACAATGGCAACCTGTACAGGTTTCAATTAAACCAAAACAGAGATGGTTTTGTATTCAATAGCCCACAACTCAAAGACAACGAAGTAAACATTGGAGATTCCATGAGTGAGATAGTATTTGCGACAGGATTTGGCTGTATAAGTGATGTAGTGACAGGACCAGATGGACTTTTGTATATAGTATCTCTTACAGATGGAACAATTTACAGAATAGTTCCGCAATTTAGTATGCCAGGCATGGAAACTATGGGTACACAGATGCCATACATATTATTTGTAGTAATCCCAATAGCTATCACAATAATATATACAGCATATAGAAAAAAATCGCATAAAAAAATAAATATTTAAAAAATTTATAAAATATTCAAAAAAATTCTAGTTAACAATTACTTGAGCTGTTAGAGAAAAAAATTAGGTTCTATCAAATAACAATTAAAAAGTAAAGCACCAAGAATTGAACAAACACGTAATTTTTCCAGTCTGCGCTTTTTTGATAGGCTTTATAGTTATAATGTCAAGCATCCAGGTTTCAGAGTCTGCACTAGATAGTAAGATGCTAGTATCAGTCAAGGCAGAAAAGAATCCAATAACAGAAGGCGGATTTCCAGTCATAATAGGAACTGTATCAGATCAGGCCTACAAGCCAATTGTAAACGCAAATGTATTGATAATGTACGGAACCGTGATAGTTACCACAACTACAGACGACAAGGGCAATTTCAGATACGAATCTGCCATACCATCAACTCATGGAATCTATGAAGTAGATGTTACTGCAACAAAGGACGGTTATGCAAAAAGCCTTGGAAGTTCCACATTTACAGTCAGTCCAAGACAGACCGCTCCCATAGTAACAAAGACGATAACTGGCTTGCCAATACAGACTGGAAACTATACGGTATTTCTTGGAAAAGTTTCACAATGGAACTTGGAAACAACTTGTTTTGTAGATTTTGCTGACAAGTACATGAGATTTTTGAAGACATGTGATTTGTACAACATGGCACCAGAAGATTTCAAAACTGATCAGCCAGTAATACCGATGGTCTCAGTAATACAAAACAATGACACATACAGACTCTTCCCAGAAAATGTTTACCTTAGTGCAGCCAACATGGAAAATGACACATTAAAGACATTTGTATCAGGTACATTTGCCAACTATACTGCACCATAGTACAATCAGTAATTCAAGTCTCTAGTAAATTAATACGCGAATTATCAAGAGTTTAGGGATGAATAATTCCGGTACATAAAGCTATGACATGGCTCAATATTGACATGATGTCTATCATTTTCATATAGATAAAGTCGTACAAGTATTTTAAATTTGGTGTAAATTAGGTTCAATTCACATCAATAGTAAATCTCAGTTAACATTGTTAATGAACAAAGTGTCGCAATTTTTTATTAACTAGACATTCATTTGAGAACATGTCAAAACAACCATACCGATCAGAGCTTGGGATGATTTCAGATATATTACAAGTTGCAATGGAGTATGGCAGACAAGGAACAATAATTACGACCATTGCAAGAAGAGCCAATTTATCACACTATACTGCAACAGACAAATGCCAAAAATTAATAGATTTTGGCCTCATGGAATTAAGAGTTGACAAGAAAAGTAATTTTTTCATCATCACTGAAAAGGGAATGCAGTTTTACGGTGAACTACAGCGATTTACAGAAACAGTGCAGGCAATAAAAGTTAGATATTAAAAATCATGTTTTCTCATGGTTGTACAGTAAACAGAGACAGCATGTCAAATATTCCAATCATGAAAACATCATTCTCCGTGACAAATTGGATTTCCATAACAGGACATATTTGCTCCAGAATAATCAAGGCCGCCTACGTTTGTGCCTGCAAGGTTAGCATCTGCAAAACTGCCACCAGTTATGTCAGAATTTACCAGGTTTGCATTACCAAGGTTTGCGCCAGCAAAATTTGCATTCCTCATATCCACATTTGCAAGGATGGTGTTTTGCAGGTCTGCATTGTACAGGTTTGCACCGATGATATTGGTGTGAAACAGATTCAGACCTGACAATTTGGCATTACTAAAATCCACACCTGGAAACCTAGCACCAAGGGTGTTCGCACCACGCAAGTCTGCCCCAGAGAGATTTGTGTGATAAAAATCAACATATCTCAAATCGGCACCCCGGAGATCTGCACCTGACAAGTTAGCATATGCAAAATCCCCATTGGAGAGTATTGCATTTTGCATATTAGCACCAGAGAGATTCACGGCATAGAACTTGCTATTCTTGGCAACTATTTTTGATAGATTTGCCCCTGACAGATTTTTAAAATGTAGACCAATACTGCTTGACACACTACAACCACTCCAATCCACATTAGGAGATGAATTTGTAAAACACTTTTTGGAATTAGCAGATGTGTTGTGGGTCGGAATACTACGATCCCCTTGAGCAAAGATCTGTGTTGTTGGAACCATCGATACTAAAATTGCGCCAAATATCATCAACAATTTTATTTTTGATTTCATTAGGCTTGCCTAATTTAGACATGTATTTAATTTGCCCAATTGACACATTTGTTGAAAACACATTCTGATTCTAGCAACATAGAACACAACTGCAATGAAATTGATGTAATTATTTTTTCAAAATATAGAAATTCAACTGGTTTAATGTAATTCATAGATTTCACAATTCAAGTTTTACAAATAATCCAAGTGAAATTATTTTTTTACAATTAAAAATACTTGCAAATTTTGAAAACAAAAATAATTTTAGTTGGATAAACCCTCCAACGATTTAAATACAAATCATTCAGACAATGGTATAAGAAAAATATGAAGACAATTTCTTTTCTCATCATTGTCATAGCAGCAGGCATTCTAGCAGGACTTGTTCACGGTATGCTCAACATTGTACTAGTTGAACCATATCTTGACAATGCAATAGGAATTGAGAATCAACGCTTGTTTACACAAGGACAGGCAAAAGACACACCACAGTTTTGGCAACAGTTTACAGATTACAGGATATGGCAAAAGCAGGGCTCCATAGTTGCAGGCGCAATGCTGGGAGCATCCACAGGTGCACTGTTTGGTCTTGTATTTGCATACTCAAGAAAGTCTCTTCCAAGCAACAATGACATCAAAAAAGCCCTCATACTTGCCGGAATAATGTGGGCAGTATTGTATTTCATACCGTTTTTGAAATATCCTGCAAACCCACCAACAGTTGGTGAACCTGACACCATAGCTTTTCGTGCTTCAACATATGCATTGTTTGTTGCACTGTCAGGATTTGGTGCAATAGGTTTTGCATTATTTTACAAAAAAATGAAGAACAGAAAGTTTCTTGCCTTTGTAGGATATGCAGGATTCATGGGAATTATTTTTGTTCTAATGCCTCCAAATCCAGACCCCGTAAAGACTTCGATGGACCTGGTAAATGGATTCAGGGCAATATCTGCTGTAACCATGACCATATACTGGATTGCAAACGGAGTCATACTTGGGTGGATGTGGAAAAAAGTCAAGCCTGATGCAGTCTCAACACCATAACATAAAATAAAACACCAATTTTTGGCAGTATTTGCCTGATCTAGCATTTTTTGGTGCGTTAAATGTCATACTATCTAAGGATAAATACAACGGCTAAAGCTATCATGACTAGTTGAGCAAGCTCATCCTCAGTTCTGAGTTGTTAAATAGACTAGTTGATGGTAGGACCCCATCAAAAGATGAGGCATATCACATTTACCAAGATGCCGAAAGAAATCCTCTAGAACTTTACAAAGTATCCCAGTTTTTGAGAACCAAGAATAAGGGAACTACAGTAACATATTCAAGAAAAGTCTTTTTCAATCTGATCAATCTTTGCCGAGATACATGTTCCTATTGTACATACAAGTCAGAGCCAGGCCAGTCTAAGGTTTCAATGCTGTCAAAAAAAGACATCATTACACTCACAAATGTTGCAAAAAAGCACAACTGCACCGAGGCATTGTTTGTCACAGGTGAGAGACCAGAACAAAAGTATCAAGAGGCGCGGGTATGGCTCAAGGAGAACGGATTTTCAAGCACTGTAGAATACCTAGTAGAAGCATCAGAGATTGCACTCAGTGGAGGATTATTCCCACATACCAATGCAGGAAATCTTACAAAAGATGAGATGCGCCAGCTAAAAAATACAAATGTAAGTTTGGGACTGATGCTAGAAAATTCAAGCGAGAGATTATCAGATGAAGGAATGCCACACAATCTTGCCCCAAGCAAAAATCCCAAGGCAAGGATCAAAGTTTTACAAAATGCAGGAGAGTTGAAGATTCCAATGACTACAGGATTGTTAATTGGTATTGGGGAGACACCGCAAGAGTTGATTGATTCTATTTATGCAATAAAAGAAATTCATGATAGATATCAAAACATTCAAGAAATAATTTTGCAAAACTTTCAGCCAAAGATTGACACACTAATGAAATCAAGCCCTTCCCCACAAGAAAGATATTTCAAGACACTCGTTGCATTAACCAGAATAATTTTGCCTGACATGAACATCCAGATACCACCAAATCTATCCCCAGGATCATATTCATCATTTTTATCAGCAGGGATAAACGACTGGGGCGGAATATCTCCAATAACCCAAGATTATGTAAACCCAGAATTTCCATGGCCTGGTATCAATGATATAAGTACAAACTGTACTGATGCAGGATTTCACCTAAGGGCAAGATTTCCCGTATATCCAGAATTTTTCCACATGGTAAACCCTGGACTAGTAGAGAAAATGTCTGATATTTCAGATTCAGAAAATCTAGTGAGTGTGGAGTATACCAAATGAACGCACTAGAGTCACTTTTGAAAAATGCCGATCCCCTGATATCAGATGCACTAAACCATGCACTAGACGAAAAAGAGATTTCAGTAAGCGAGGCAACCAGACTATTTTATGCAAAGGGGCTTGATTTTCATCTTGTCGGAATGGTTGCAGATGAGCTCAGAAAGAGACGAGTTGGAGACATTGTAACATATGTAGTAAATCGAAACATCAACTTTACCAATGTATGCATAAAGCAATGTGGTTTTTGTGCATTTAGCAGGGACTTTCGCGAAGAGGAAGGATATTTTTTACCAACAGACGAGATAGTAAGACGCGCAAAAGAGGCACGCTCACTTGGTGCAACTGAGGTCTGTGTCCAAGCTGGACTTCCCCCCGACATGGATGCAGACACTTATGAGAATATTTGTAGGGCAATCAAGGGACAAGTTGGAGACATTCACATACACGGGTTTTCACCAGAAGAGGTTCTGTATGGCGCCACAAGGTCAGGTGTATCAATTAAAGAATATTTGCTTAGGCTAAAAGATGCAGGAGTCAACTCCCTGCCAGGAACTGCAGCAGAGATTTTAGATCAGGCGATGCGGGATAAAATTTCCCCAGGAAGAATAAGTGTAAACAAGTGGGTAGAGGTAATCAAGACTGCACACAAGATAGGCATACCATCGACTTCAACCATAATGTTTGGGCATCTTGAATCACCAGAAGATAGGGTAAGACACATGGCACTAATTCGAGAAATACAAAAAGAGACTGGCGGGTTCACAGAGTTTGTACCATTAAATTTCATCCACACCGAAGCTCCAATGTATAAGGAGAACTTGCATCATGGTATCAGAAATGGCGCAGACGGATCAGATGTCTTACTTATGCATGCAGTATCAAGAATCATGCTCAACAATTACATCAACAACATCCAGACATCGTGGGTAAAAGAAGGAGCAGGAATGGCGCAGTTGGTTTTATCATGGGGCGCAAATGATTTTGGTGGTACATTGATTAACGAGAGCATATCTACTGCGGCAGGTGCAGGACATGGCCAACTGCTCAAGCCAAAAGAGATTAGACAGTTGATAAGACAAGCCGGAAAGATTCCAGCACAAAGGGCAACATCTTATAAAATAATCAAAACTTTTGCCTCAGAAGAAGGTACTGACCCATTGGATGAGGTTCAAAACGTATCCCAGTTTGGCTCTTATCATGAATTGATAAAACTTGATGGATACAGGTACAAAAACAACAGGCGAAACTAGTTGTCATACTGTAATGACATATTGACAAAGTCCAAGGCATTGCATTTGGATGAGTGCGAAGTAGTATCAATACAAAAAAAGATCATCACAGTGAGAATAACAGATTCAGAGATTGCAGAGGTAAAACAAAATCAGGAAGAGTCTGTTGCAGTACGTATCATAAATCAAAAAAAGATAATCGCAGGTAGCGCATCAAGTGATGAGAAAAATCTCTTGGATAAAGTTTTAGAGACTTCACCTTATGTTGTGCCAAAAAGATTTTGGAAGAATCTTCCTTTTCCCTCAAGGTATGTAACAGTGAACAAGATGTATGATTCACGACTTGAAGACATGTCAGAAACATCTGCTGTGGACATTGCAAATACGATGATAAACTCTGCATTACACAAGAATATCATGCGCATCTCAGGCTCTCTAAATATAGTAGCAGAGAAATTTCAGGTAATGAACACAAATGGAGTTGATTGTACAGACAATTCCACATTTATTTCTGGAACGATAAATACAGACTCTACTGGAGACACTCCTGTCAGCGGCATTGGTGCAATCTGTGCAAGGACACTGAATGGTTTTTCTGCGCAAAGAGTTGGTAGCGATTCCCAAGAAATGTGCACAAGTTCAATTGGCCCAAAAAAAATAGAGTCTGATTCATATGAAATAATTTTTGAGCCTTATGCGTTTGGAGAATTGTTGGCGTTTGTCTTTTCTTCAAACTTTAATCTAAAAACATATGCTGAAAAACGAAGTTGTTTTTCAGACAAATTAGGAGATAAAATTGCAAGTGAGAGTTTCACCCTTACAGACGATCCCCACAGTCCTGATGGAATTGGAAGCAAGCCATTTGATGATGAAGGAAATCCAACATTGTCGCAGGATCTCATAAAAACAGGAGTCATGACAGGCCTGTTCTCAGATTCTTTTGAGGCATTCAAGAATGGAACTAGTTCCAGTGCAAACGCAGCAAGACCTGGCTCTCCAATGGGAAGACAAGCCCAATCCACTCCTATCACTTTGCCCCATAACCTCAAAGTTGCTGGTGGAGATTTTACAAAAGATGACATCATAAAAGATACAAAAAAAGGTCTTCTAATTGGCAGGCTGTGGTATACGTATCCAGTAAATCCAGAGCGCGGAGATTTTTCTTGCACTGCACGAAGTGGAATAAAGATAATTGAAAACGGCAAGACAAGCCCAGGAAGGTCTGTTAGAATAGTTCACAACCTCAAGACATTACTAAAAAACATAACAGCGGTCGGAAATGATTCAAAAAACATTCTCCAATGGAGTTCTTTGCCATCTATAACACCTACTATCAGAGTTGACAACATAAGGGCAACCCCGCTCTAGAGTGTTGGTAAGACAAACTGCATTCCAATTCCTACAGCATATAGTACAAGCAGCATCATTCCAGATTTTAGCCCCAGTTTGTTTTTGAACATTGGAACAAGAGCTACGATTGTGATTACTGTTACAAGTATCATCTGGTTTTCTAATAACGGTGTATTTGGGATCTTTGTAGTAAGACCACGGTAACTTATTGCAGCAAAGACTGCAACAGATAGCAGCAAAGTATTATTTAGTATCTTAGATCCAAGCACGTTTGCAACTGCAATTGATGCCCCGTTTGCGCCCTTTCGTGCAAGCAGTATCAGGGATATCTTTTCAGGCATCTCACCTGCGATTGGACTGACTATAACCGCAAGTACAACCACTGAGACTCCAAGGTCAACTGATACCCCTTCCAAGGCATGCACAAATGGCTCTGCCCCTACGAATATGCCGATGGTACCTGCAATGAAAAGAACCATTGACCTTGCAAAGTGTTTTTTTGGTTTTGTCTGCGCCTCATCATGCAGGTCTTTTGCAAGAGGCGCCATCTTCTTTTCTTTTTTCATCTCCCTGAAAGCAAATGCAAGATAGACTACAAACAATCCTGTAAATATTATTCCGTCAATAATATCAAAACCGTCAATGAACAGCAATGCCCCAACAACAGCAGTTATTACAAGAAAAATTTTATCAAGCCCAAATTCTTTTACATCTATAAATTTTTGCGGGGCCTTTGAGAGTCTAGTGGTTGCAATTATCAGCATGATAGCCAGTCCAAAAGTCATCATGAATAAGTTGCTTCCAAGTGCAGATCCAATTGCAGTTCCATACGAACCGTCCTTTGCGGCAGCAACAACAATTCCAATCTCAGGCAGCGTGGTTGCAACACTGAGCAATGTTCTTCCCACAAATCTTCCACCCCATCTTTCTGCAAGATGTTCTGCCCCATCAGACAACAACCAACTTGCAAAGATAAGCTCCACTAGCCATCCAAGCAGAAAGAGTATGTTGTCTGCCAATTCACTATTTCTTAAAATCTTGTGCTATTATTTGTGACGATGACATAATTTTCAGATCGAGTTGTATAGATTAGTCTTTGACTATTATCATGGTAAGAGTTGATTTTATTCCATCCAGTTTTCTTACTTGTGTTGTTATTGCTTCCCTCAACGATTCCATGGAATCAGACTCGAGTACCATGAGTACGTCATATACTCCATACACAGGATATACCTCTTTTACATGCGGGATTTTTTTTATCTCGTTTACAATATGAAGTTCTTTTCCAAGTTCTGCATTTATCAAAACAAATGCGCTGTGCATGCACAAACTGTATGCGTCTAGAATAAAAACAAATTGAATTTGTCCAAAAAAGCTAGTGCCAAGCTCAAAAATTTCACCCAGCTAGAATTAATAAGGTATCTTACGGTACCAATACCGTAACATGAAGCCAAGAATGACATACATATCAGTAGAAGTAGCAGATCACTTTGCAGATTTCATCATAAAGCGAGACGAGCAAGTCCTTGATGCAGTAAAGACACGGGCAAGGGACTTTAGCACAATATCCATCTTAAAACTCCTTTACCAACTCAGGTGTAACTCCATGACATTCTCAGACCTGTATGTAAAATCAAACATACGGATGAAGAGATCTTTTCTTAACTACCTGCATCTGTGCGTGTCATACAACTTTATACAAAAAGAGCCCAGAGGTGCAAACATGGTCTATTCCATAACAGACAAGGGAAGAACGATGCTTGATCTGTTCATGCAAAAGAACAATTGATTACATAATTCTTTTATTCCAATCAAATAGAGCAGATCCATTGGCAATCACATACAAGGATGCTGGCATTGACATCAAAAAGATAAAGCAAAGTCAGCAAAGCATTGGAAACCTCATTGCCTCAACCCACAAGCTGCAAAAAAAAGTAAAGACAATGTCAGGATTTGGTCACTATGCAGGAATTGTAGAAATACCAGGAGATACACTTCTTGCAACCCATACAGATGGTGTTGGAACCAAGGTCATGATTGCACAGATGATGAAAAAATACGACACTGTTGGAATAGATTGTGTTGCAATGAATGTAAACGACATAATATGCACAGGTGCAGTTCCTGTATCTTTTGTGGACTATATCGCAGCAAATAGAAATGATCAAAAAATATTCAACCAAATAGTTCGAGGACTGGTAAAGGGTGCAATAGTGGCACAGGTCCCAATAGTAGGAGGAGAGACTGCAATACTCCCAGACTTGATAGCAGGCAAAAACTTTTCTTTTGATCTGGCAGGAATGGTTGTTGGAATTCTCAACAAGAAAGACATTGTCTTGGGAAACAAGATAAAGACAGGCGATGTCATAATTGGAATAAACAGTAGCGGGTTACACTCTAATGGATATTCACTTGCACGAAAGGCCCTTCTTTCAAAATATTCCATACGTGAAAAAATTAAAGGCATTGGAGTTTTGGGGGATGCCCTTCTTGCACCAACTGAGATCTATGTCAGGCCAGTACTTCAGGCAATCAAGGAATGTCAAATTCACGGACTGGCACACATAACAGGAGGCGCATTTACAAAACTTTTGAGGCTAAAAAAGACAGGATTTGTTTTAGACGATTTGCCCGATACACCTCCAATATTTCAGGCAATTGAAGATTGTGGCGTAGAAAATGATGAGATGTACAAGACGTTTAACATGGGAATAGGGTTTTGCCTGATTGCTCCAAAAGATGAGGCAGAAAAAATAGGCCAAATCTTCAAAAAATACAGGTTCTCAAGCAAGCAGATTGGCAAGATTGTGGAGAAAAAAGGCGTCTACATTAACAAGACAAGAATAGCATAGACCAAACTGCAAATCACACCAGATTAGGATTTAATACCCAAATTAATCCAGACAAGGCGTGCAAAGAGCCCAAGTTACATTTGAGGATGCATGCAAAGAGATTTGCGACAGTCTACTTGCAATGTCAAGTCCTACGGATAAAGATGTAAAAAAAGAAGTCAAGCGAATCTGCACAAAATATTCCCTAGAAAGAATTCCAAGAAATTATGAAATACTTGCATCGGTTACAGGTCAAGATTACATCAAACTGCAAAAGGCACTTGTAAGAAAACCCGTCAAGACGGCATCAGGTGTTGCAGTAATTGCACTAATGCCAAAACCTTATGCATGTCCACATGGAAGGTGCAGCTATTGCCCAGGCGGAATTGAATACAACTCCCCAAATAGCTATACAGGAAGAGAACCTTCCACACAGAATGCAATTGCAAACAGCTATGATCCAAAAAAACAGATCTTGGATAAACTTGAACACCTTATTGCATATGGCCACGACAGTACAAAACTAGAGCTTGTCATAGTTGGTGGAACATTTCTTTTCATGCCTCGTACATACCAGACTGATTTTATAAAATCATGTTATGATGCACTAAATGGATTTGATTCACAAGACCTTGAATCAGCCAAGAAAAATAATGAAAAGGCGAATTTTAGAAATGTTGGATTTACCATAGAGACAAAACCTGACTATTGTAAAAAAGAACACGTAGATTGGATGCTTGAATATGGAGTAACACGAGTCGAGATAGGAGTACAGAGCCTTCACGAAAGAGTATATGAGATTGTAAATCGCGGACATACGTACCAAGATGTCATAGAATCATTTGAGATATCAAAGGACGCAGGATATAAAATCGTGGCACATATGATGCCAGGTCTGCCATCAATGACCCCAGAAGAAGACATTACAGACTTTGAGAAATTGTTTTCTGATCCTCAGTTAAGGCCAGACATGCTAAAGATTTACCCAACACTTGTACTAGAGGACACACCACTATATGCAACGTACAAGGAAGGACATTTTGTCCCATATTCAGACGACGAAATGGTTCGAGTTCTCACAGAAATTAAGAAGATAATTCCAAGATGGGCAAGAATAATGAGAGTCCAAAGGGAGATATCATCAGACCAGATAATTGCAGGACCAAAACTTGGAAACCTGCGGCAGATAGTGCAGCAGAACCTGAAAAAACAAAACATCTCATGCAAGTGCATCAGGTGCAGAGAAGCAGGTCTGTCAGAGAATACAATAAACATTGATGACATTAAGATGCACAGGGAAAATTATGACTCATCAGGAGGAAACGAAGTGTTTCTGTCATATGATGATTCACATGATAAAATATTTGGATTTTTAAGATTAAGAAAACCAAGTGATGCGGCACATAGAAGTGAAGTCACTGCAAACACTTGCATTGTAAGAGAACTCCATGTTTATGGCAGATCATTAAAACTAGGAGAACATGAGCAAGGCAGCATACAACACCTGGGACTAGGAAAGAACTTGATGAGTGAAGCAGAAAAAATTTCAGCAGAAGAGTTTGATTCAAAGAGGCTGCTTGTGATAAGCGCAGTTGGCACAAGAGAATATTATAGAAAACTTGGTTACACCCCACTTGGTCCATACATGTCAAAGGATTTGAAATAATGGAAGAAGAACAGCAGATAATTGGCAGGGGAACATGGATTGACAAGCTTGCAGATGAGTTGGTGCAAAGAGAAAAGTCACTTGGAAGAAAAACAGACTTGATAAGAGTTGAGAGTGGCCTTGGCGCATCAGGAATACCACACATTGGAAGTTTAGGGGATGCAGTAAGGGCATACGGGGTAAAACTTGCCCTTGAAAATTTTGGATTCAAGTCAGAACTGATTGCATATTCTGATGACTTGGATGGTCTTCGCAAGATTCCAGAGGGCCTTCCAGAATCACTAAAGGAGCACATTGGAAAACCAGTCTCGTTTATACCAGACCCGTTTGGGTGTCATGACTCGTATGGTTTGCACATGAGCAGCATACTTTTAGATGGTCTTGACAAGCTTGGAATAAAGTACAAGTTTCAGCGCGGAATAGACACTTATCGAAATGGACTGCTCAAAGATCAGATTCATACAATTTTAACAAACAGCAAAAAGATTGGCGAGAAAATTGCAGAAATGGTAGGTCAGGAAAAATACCAAGAGGCATTACCGTATTTTCCAGTGTGCGCAAATTGTGGCAAGCTATACACTGCAATATCATACGAATACCTATCTGATGAAAAGAAGATCAAGTACAGGTGTGCTGACACAACAATTGGTTCCAAGCCACTGAAGGGTTGCGGTCATGATGGAATAGCAGACATCACAAAAGACTTGGGCAAACTACCATGGAAGGTAGAGTTTGCAGCAAGATGGAGTGCCTTTGACATCAGATTTGAGGCATATGGAAAAGATATCATGGATTCAGTTAAGGTAAATGACTGGGTAGCTGAAGAGATCCTAAATTTCCCGGCACCTACACATGTAAAATATGAAATGTTTCTTGACAAGGGTGGAAAAAAGATATCAAAGTCACTTGGAAACGTTTTGACATCACAAGCCTGGCTGCGATATGGAACACCAAAAACAATTCTTCTTTTGCTCTATAAGAGAATTACAGGCGCCCGCGAAGTTGGCATTGATGACATACCTGCTCTCATGGATGAATACAATGAGCTTGAGAATATTTATTTTGGAAAGATAAAACTTGACAACGAAACCAAGGCAATAAGATCAAAGGGATTGTACGAGTATGTCAACTTGCTAAACCCACCAAAGGTCCAAAAACCATACGTCAATTACCGATTACTGATTCAGCTATGTAGAATATTCAGAGAAAATAGAATCGCACTTGTTACAAAAAAACTATTAGAGTATGGTACAATAAAAGAATCAAGCCCTGAGATCGAGGAGATCATTACACTTGCTGGAAATTATGCAGACGATTATGACAATCCAACAAAAGTTGAGATCCAACTAGATGAGATTTCAAAACAAGTGCTTGATCAACTAGTTAACATTTTATCATCAGAGACAGAACCTTCAGACCTGCAAAATACAATTTACCAGATTGCAAAAGACAAAGGAATGCAGCCAAAAGATCTATTCAAGTTGCTATATCAAATCATACTGGCATCAGACAGAGGTCCAAAGATTGGGCCATTGATAATGGACATTGGAAGAAAAAAAGTGGCATCTTCAATTTCAGAGTACCTGTAAGACATGGCACACAGTGAGCACAACAGACCAAAGGGAAGCGGCCTAGTACTTATTGCAATTGGAATACTCATCTTCTTTTTTGCCCCCAGATACTATACAAAAGACCTAGTTGGTGGCCTTGTGCTAATCACGCTTGGCTTTATCTTGGGTGGAATAGGATTTTACCTTGCATTTCTAAAAAAGCGGAAATAGGTACCAAAAGGAATACTTTTCTTACCTTGTACCAAAGTTATTTTCATGGGATTTTTCGGCCGTACAAAAAGGGAGTTACCAGAGGATGTAAAACTTGATGAAAACATGGCACCTTCAAGAGAAGAGCAGACTTCACATGAAGAAATGACAGACTTGAAAAAAGAGATCCAGGACACAGCAATGATGTTAGAGGTGTATTCTCGTGAACTAGAAAAGACAAAAAGTGAGCTTGATGCAATAACTGCAGAAGCAAAGACAGTACACGACGAGGTAGAATCTGAAAGAGTAGAGATGCAGTCAATAAGAGCAGAGCGAGATGCCATACAAAAACAGATAAGATCTGCAAAAGAAGAACTTGAGCTTGTCAAGTCACAGTACTCCAAGTCAGACGTAGAACAGATAAGAAGACAAGTAAATGATACAAGAGAAGAATTATCAAAGATAAACTATGAAAAAGAAGCTGCAATGACAGAGCTTGAATCTGTCAGGTCCAGTACAAATACAGCAAGAGAAGATCTAGACAAGATAACAGCATCAAGAGAAAACGAAGAAAGAGAGATTGAATCCTTAAAGGCCCAACAGGAAATCAAACGAAAAGAGATCACGCTATCCAAAAAGGAATTAGAGTTTATTGAAACAGAGCTTGCAACAGTAGGAAGAAGTAGCGATTCCAAGAAAATTGTAGAAGCTGCAGGAGCAGTGGCTGCAGCAATAAACGCAAAGTATGAAGCTGTCAAAAAAGAATTGGAGATAGTCAAAGTTGCGCTTGCAAGAACAAAAGAAGAACATGAAAATACCAAAAAAGAACTAGAATCCCTAAAGTACAAAACGGGTGTAAAAAATATCACAAGTGAAACGTAATACCAGATTAGAATTCGAGGTTCTGTTAGTTTGACAATCCTTTTAAGATATGGTAATTATACAAGCCTGTGAATGAGGCATTTGTCTTATTAAATGTCGATTATAAACAACAACAAAACATAATCGAGACAGCAAAAAAAATTCCAATAGCAAAAGCAGTAAAAACGATTTATGGAATATACGATGTTTTGATAGTTCTAGAGTCAAACAACATGCAAGACATCAAAACAGCAATCGATGTAGATTTACACAAAATCGACGGAATAAACAACATCACCTCACTTATTGCCGTAAACTAGATGGCCCAAGAATACGAAGTAATCGTAATCGGAGGAGGACCTGCAGGACTTTCTGCAGGGATATTTGTCGCAAGGCAAAAGGTTTCGTGTTTGTTGATTTCAAAAGATCTTGGGGGGCAGCTAAACCTAATCCCAAAACTTGAGAATTATCCAGGTACAATAATGTCAAGCGGGCCATTGCTTGCAAAGACACTTGAAAACCAGTTTCTCACTTTTGGCGGAGAAATGTACTATGATACAGTGGAACGAGTTGAAGAGACAGAATCAGGATTAACAGTCAAGACATTACGCTCCGAATACAAGACAAAGGCACTAGTTGTTGCGCCAGGAAAAGTTCCAAACAATTTGGGAGTAGAAAACGAATCCAACTTTGTAAACAAAGGTATTCACTATTGCACAAAATGTGATGCTCCATTTTACCAAGGAAGAACAACTGCAGTCATTGGTGTTGGTGCATATCTTTTAGAATCTGGCATATTGCTTTCAAGAATGGCATCAAAAATTTATCTTATTTACAAGGGCGGTGCATTGGGCGGAGACAAGGAAATGATTTCAGCAATTGAGAAAAAAGAAAACATTGAGCTTGTTCCCCAATCTTCTGTCAAGGCACTCAATGGTGCAAACAATCTCCAATCAATTACTATTGTTGATAATTCCGGCCAAGAAAAAGTCGTTAACGTTGATGGGCTTTTCATAGAAATGGGTTCGAAGATCAATCTTGATTTCATAAAACACATGGTAAAAATTAACAGTAAAAGCGAGATTGAGATAACTGCAGATGGCAAGACATCTCATCCAGCCATATTTGCGGCAGGAGATGCATCAAGTATACCATACAAGCAGATTGTGGCAGCTTGTTCTGGAGGTGCAACTGCAGGACTGTCTGCCTTTAATTATGTGGAAAAACTCAAGGGCAAACCAGGAATACGAGCAGACTGGAAAAAGACCATCGGAGATACTGTATTTCATTACTAGTATCACATACTAGGGATAGGAGATTTTCCAAGTTGTCGCTTTAAGGCAAACGCGAGCCCTATTGATACACAAGATATCAAAGTGGCAGTAAGAAATATGAGATTATACGAGTCTGCAGTAGGAAAGGCCCCGACAATTCCAGGAAGAGATGCCTTGTGAGTTTGCATGTACATTGCAGCCATTGCAGGACCAATAGATGCGCCAACTATTCTTATCAGAGTACTCATTCCAAGCGATACTCCAATGTCTTGTTTTGGTGTGGATAGCATGATTACATTCATTGCGCCCACATTTGTAAGGGACAATCCAGTTGACAAGATTGCCAAGTTGATAGAGACTAGAAGTTCCGTAGAGTGGTTCAGGTACAGATCTGCAAACCCAATCGTGCTGATGATGCTTCCAATAATAATTGGTTTTGTAGAGCCAAGTTTTGAAATGATAAAACCTGCTGTAGGTCCAAATATCAGCAAGACTAGAGCAAATGGAAGCTGCACGTTACTTGTCATCAGCGGGCCTTCTCCAAATCCCAACGGTGATGGACTGCGAACAAGTACAGGAATTGTCTGGAATACCATAAACATTGACAGTCCTACAATCATTATCATGATGTTTGAAGGCAGGATTATTTTGTTTGTAAGTACTTTCATGCTAACAAGTGGAGAGCTTGACCGTTTCTCTATAATTGCAAACAGTATCAGGTAGACAATTCCAATTACTGCCAATCCCATTACAGAAAAAGAATTGGCACCATCACCATTTTCCACCATTGTAAGCGCCATCAGAAATGCGCTAATAGATACTGTTAGTGTGATTGCACCTTGTACATCGATCTTGTTTTTTGGATTGTCTTTTCCTTGTGCGTTTGACAGCAAATGTGATTCATCCACGTGTATAAAGCGCGCAATTACCACAAGTAATGCAATTACAACAGGTATTATTGAGAAAAATGTCGCATGCCAGCCAAAGTTTTGTATCAGATGCCCTCCTGCAACAAGGCCAATTACTGCACCTGCTGCAAACATCGAAGTTATCACACCCTGACCAATTGCAATCTTGCTGCGGGGAAACAGTTCCCTAATTATGGCAAAAGCAATTGGAAACATTGACATGCCAACTCCCTGGATTATACGAATTGCAAGCATCTGGTAAATATCAGTAGCAAACCCACCAAGCGCTACTCCTACTGCATAAATTCCCATCACTATGAGAAGCATCTTTTTTCTTCCATAGATGTCTGAAAGTTTTCCTGTAATTGGAGTCATGATTGCTCCAGCAATAAGATATGCAGTAAGTATCCACGATGACATGCCATATGAAATATGGAAATCTTTTATCAGGTCAGGAATTGCCGGAATCAACATTGTTTCAGCGTACATTACCATGGTAGCAATCAAACTTAGAATTGCAAGTGTCTTCCATGCAGTTGGAGAAATTTTTTCCTGCAATTTCTTGTCATCTGGTTGTGAAACTTTCATCTCAGGTCACCTTCATCTTTTTTACAGGAATTACAGTCTTGTCAAGATCAGAAAACGCTGCCAGGTTTTTTGATATCTTTCGAAGTGTTTCAAGTGTTGTCTGGATGTCACTTTCTGGAATGTTTTTGGCAGAAGACTTTCTTATCCTAAGGGCACACTCTGTCATGGACTCCCACAAAGAGTCGGCTTTTGGAGTCAGATAGATTCGATTTATTCTCCTGTCACTTGAGTCAAGTTTTCTTTTGAGCAATCCATCCTTTTCCATCTTGTCAATTATTGGAACTAGTGTGGCCCCTTCGACTCCCACCTTATCTGCAATCTCCTTTTGCGTCAGACCAGGCTGTAGCACAAGTGCTCCAACTACACGCCATTGACTCAGTGAAACGCCTACGTTTTTTCGAAGCTCAACATCAAAGGATCTTTGAAATGCCTTTGCAGTTGTATTTACAACAAACCCCACGCTGTTTTCAAAATCATATTTAATCATGCTTAGAGTACTAATCATTAGCACACTAATGATATAAATCTTGATTGTGTCACCATCGATTTGCTTATATTTCAAACAAACTTGTACGCAATCATGGGTAAAGAACCAAACGTAGTAGGAGTAAAAGTCCTAGAACAAAATGGTGTAAATGTAAAGGAGCTCATAAAGGCCCTAGTATACAATGCATCAGTAGAGTTTACGGCATACTATTACTTTACAAACCTAAGAGCACACTGCGTTGGAATGGAAGGAGAAGCATTGAAAGGAATAATCGAGGATGCAAGATTAGAAGACCTTAGTCACTTTGAGTCCTGCTTGTCTAGAATCTATGAGCTTGGTGGAAAACTACCACTTAACGCACAAGATTTTATCAAGATGTCAGGCTGTGAATTTTTGCAACTTCCAACAAATCCAATAGACACCAAAGCGATTTTGGAAAAATGTCTAAAGGCAGAACAGGGAGCCATTGTCAACTGGAATAAGGTATGCATGATGACACATGGAAAGGATCCTGCAACGTATGATGTAGCAAAAGACATTCTAAGAGAGGAGATAGAACACGAGGCTTGGTTTTTGGAATTACTATATTCAAGACCATCAGGTCACATGAGAAGAAAGTTTCCAGGAGAGCGACCTCACACCCAGAAACATTCAAGAGCTTTGGGTTAACCACTTTTCTTTTTTAGTTTTTTCATATTTTTTCAAGATACCAGATAAATATCTACAAGCAGAGAGATAAGATACAATTGATAATTATCATCTGCGGCCTTCCAGGAGTTGGAAAAAGTACACTTGCAAAATACCTTGCGCCAGTTTTTGATGCAACCATATTATCTTCAGACAAGATTAGAAAAGAGCTGTTTCCAAGTCCAACTTATTTTCCATCTGAGCTAAAGACAGTTTATGACGTAATGATGATTATTGCAAAATACCTCAATGATGCAGGAATTAACTGTATACTTGATGCCACCTTTAACAGAGAAGATTCAAGAATTGAAGTAAAAGAGAAATTAAAACTTGATGATATCCAGCTCCAGATAATAGAGTGTTCCTGCCCAGAGGAGGTTGCAATTTCAAGGCTACAGTCTCGCAAGGATGATTATTCTGATGCAACCATATCAATATATCAAAAGATGAAAAAAATTCAAGAGCCCATAAAGGCAGACCACATGACTGTAGACACTACAATTTCCCCAGAGGATAACGTCAAGAAGATTGTAGATTACATTTCAAAAAGATTAGAACAGACTTGATTTTTCTATGGTAGTTCTTCAGAATTTGCTACGCAATACTTGTGAACCCACTTGCCTGCAGGGTTTTTTGCAATTTCCTCACCTGACTTGATTGGAGCATTGCACTCTGTGCATGTGGTCTTGAATTTTGCTTTCATGATATCAGGATAGAAAACAGAGTAGATAAACCATCAAAAATGCAAAGAGGTGATAAACTAGGTCAAATCTCTATAACATCTTCTTTTTATCAGACTAGAGTTTTCAAGATCGTTTGAAAAAGACTATTGATACAGAAAGAAAACACCATCGACAGACAACCAAAAAACACATACAATAAAAGTACAAATGTCATACGATTTCTGATGAAATTTGTTTGCATCTAGGAACATTTTCAGTCTAGTTTTTGCATCAATACTGGTTTTAGTCATGTTTGTACCTGCATATGCATTACAAACCAACATGATAGATCCAAACCTGCAGATCACTTTGGAATATCCAGATATAGTAAGACAGGGAGACAAGTTTGTCTTGTCATCTATAATCAAGGCAACTGCAGATCAAGTATCAAACATCACACTTTCAATATCCTCGCCAGAACTTTATTCAACAAACAACACTTTTAGCTTGACAAAACTTGCAAAGGACTCTACCTTTGGCAATAATTTTGAACTAGAACCAAAGAGCGACATGCCAGACGGCCAGTTTGTTGCAAATGTCCAAGTCACTTATTTTGTCAAGGGCCTGTTTGACTCAAATTCTGTCAAAAATACATTTGTTCAGGCTTTTCATCTCAATGCACAGTCAAGCCCAATTCTGAGTTTTGACATTCAAGCACCAAGCAATGTATTTTCTGGTGAGCCCTTTTCCATAAAAGGTACAATAAAAAATCAGGGAACCAAGGCGCAAGATGTACAAATCATTGCATCATCCCAAGACATTAGCCTTGAAGGTAAAAAATCATTTTTACTTTCAAGCCTGGACTCTGGAAAAAGTTCAGACTTTGAGTTTATTGTAAACACCTCAAAGGATCTTGACATTCCAGTACATGCAGTGATTTACGTAAATGGTACATACATTGATGATCTAAACAAGTCACACTCGATTCAAGATTCAGTCAATGTATTTGCAAGGCATCGAGGTATGTTAGAGATGGGAGATGCAAACGGCATATGGCTTGGTACTTTTTTCATTGCACCCGTAGTTGGAGTTGGTACAATTGTTTCAAGTGCAATAGGTTTTTTCATATTTTTGTGGCATTTTAAAAATAGGAAAAAACAAAGAAAAGGTAAAAAATCATAGCATCACCCTTAAATTACCTCAAAATTGGCTCTAGTTTGATCATAACATGGTAAAACCAATAGTTTATGGTGCAATAGGCGGAGGGGCTGCAGTGGTTGTTGCAGTTATTGTTCTTTTTGCATTTCATCCTGCTTCAGAACAATATGCACTTACTGTAGAACCAAGAACTGAAATGGTCATGGGCGTAGGAAATGTTGTTCGAGTTTACGTACAGAATACTGGATCGTCTCCATTGACAAATGTCAAAATAGATTATGGAACTAGTTCTGAACCAGCATTACCAATTTTAAACCCAGGTGAAAAACAAATGTTTTCTCCACCAGCTGGTTCAAAGATGGTAACAGTGACAGATGACCAAGGCATCACAGTAATGAAACCAATTACAGATTCAATGTAATTAGAATCTAAAAATTATCAATTTATTTTATTATCCAAAATCCTCAACATGCATTATAAAATATATAAAAATATACTAAAAAATCAAGTATGTAATTATACTGACTTGATTTTGTGTACGGTAACCTTTTGGTACTCTTCTGGGTTTTCTTCTTTTAGTCTTTGAAAATAGACTTCTTCATACGGCATTTCAATAATTTGCCAAATTTCTATTTAAAGAAAAGATTCACTAATTTTACTAGGTTAGGTCAAATATTTCACAATTTAGCAAAACCAAAAGTTCCCAGTTGGCAAAAATAACGAGTTTTAACTGAGCGCCATGTATGGTTTTGTGTAAGACAAATGACAGATGATGTACTAGTCAAGAAAATCAAGGAAAAAATAGTCAAGAATGAAACCAAACTGCAAAGACAGGTAGGCGAAATAGGAAGAATTTGGGAAGATACTGGTCTTGACCCAAAAGACCCATCATATCTTGTTGAAAAGACAATGAGGTTCGAAATGGCACAGACAGCCATCAATAATGCTTTTTTGCTATTCACTGAGACCATCACAGAGTACAAGAAACTCTGTACAGAATTGGAAAAATCAGACGATTCCCAGTCATAAATATACATGTGATGTAAAACCAGGTTTTAGTCACAAAATACCTATCAAGTACGTTTCCTAGTTTTTGTCATATCTAACTTGGATGTAAAAAATTTGCAATTACCAAAGATTAGTACATAGATAAAATCAAGATTGAACGTTTTTAGAGATTGGATGAGATTTTAGGAGATCTTGACATCATTACTGTTTAGTGCGTGTACTTCTTCATTGACCTTGGTTATTGCAGTATACAACTGGAATAACAATTCATTGCTAGGATGTGTTGCCTCGAGCAATTTGCGGTCAATACCATATTCCTCTATTTTTTCCCACATTTCATCCAATGATAATTCAGAACTCAAATGCTCCCCTTTTTGAATAGAATAGTTATTATTTTTTAAAACTTTCTACTGATAAAATAGATCAGTTAGATCTACTTGAGATCTCAAAAAACATAGAGTCAATTCACCAAATTTTGGGAATCACGTATCAAAAGATCTGATAAGCATAGGTCAAATTTTTTATCAACATTTTATTGAAAGATCCAAAACAGGTAAAAGGACTTATCAGTTGAAAAATTTAATCTTGCTCGTGGATGTGTCTGATTCAATCTCGCGTACAACTTTTACCAAGTCATTAATATCAAATGGTTTGTAGACTACGGCTGTAGCCCTGAGATCCTCCAATCGTTTTGCAGTATCCTGAGATAGATCCGTGGTAATCATTATTACAATAGCATTGGGATTCATTTCTCGAATAAGATCCAGTGCATAAAGTCCATCAGTATTAGGCATGACAACGTCAAGAAACGTAATGTCTGGTTTTAGTTTTGCATATTGTGCAACAGCATCTTTTCCATTACGTCCAGTGCCAACCACCTGAAAGTGTTTTAGCTCCAAAAGCTCTACAAAAAGAGACAAAACATCAGGATTGTCATCTACTACAATGGCTGTCTTCAACTGTCTGTTTTTTTCCAATTCATGTAACATGTTAAATTCCCTATTTAGGGATATTCATCGTGTAATTCACCTCATTTTTTAGCATAATTGAAAAAAATCAGGCACAATTTAGCGTTTAAAGGCAAAAAGTGTGAATCCAATGGTAATTGGGTGTGACCACGGCAAAATCACGAATAGTATCACGAAACTTGTATTATTACAAAATTTGTATATTTTCATGTATTATGATATATAATTTACCATAAAAGACACTAATTTACCAAAAAGTTCTAATATATAGTATTATTCTCCTATATTAGTGACTATATACATAATTTCCCATGATTACGGGACTAGTACAATGAGGAGTAAGAAATGTTAGTTCAGAGAAGAGATAGTATTGGATCTAAAATCCAACCCGTATATGCACTAGTAAAATCAAGGGCTCAGAGGGGTCTAGTTTTTACATGTACAACAATAATTGCTCTATTATTATCAAGCAGCTTACATCCATCCCCACTACACCTAGTGTTATTACCAATAATTACCATGTTTTCCACTCTATCGATTTATCTGATGAATGATCTTGTGGACATTAAAATAGATAAGATCAACTCACCTACTAGACCACTTGCATCAGGAGCTGTAAAAAAACAAGATGCGTTGAAGCTTGTCATAGGTCTAGGCATCGGATCAATTGCAATTGCATTTCTTGTAAGTACTTTAACAGTTTACTTGACAATAACATATTTGCTCATAGGAGTTTTGTATTCCATACCAAAGATATCACTCAAAGATAGATCATTTGCCAAAACAATAATGATTGCAATTGGCGGTCTAATTACATCACTCATAGGTTCAAGTTTCACAGGTTTATTTGAAGAGCGATCTACAATTGCAGCTATTACATTCATGACTTTGATATTCGTAACTTCGCCCATTAATGATTTGGCAGATTATTCTGGAGACAAAAAATATGGTAAAAGAACAATACCAATTGTAATAGGTAAGAAAAATACAGTTCTTTTGGCAATCATATTACCATTTATGATTGCAGGATTTTTTTGGTTTTTCCACGCACAATTCAATTTTGGAATTTTAACACCTATAGCTATAACGGTCTTATCATTTTTTGCACTAAGGATTTTAAAATCGATCTATAACAACAGAGATGATCAGAAACACGTACGAGTAAAACACAAGAAATTAGTATTCCTCCACTATGGATTACAGCTAGCATTTCTAGTAGGTATGATATTTTAAAAATAAATAATTTAATTTGTTTTTATGTTGAATTCAGAATGAGAGATAAATGATTATTTTTTTGATGGTGTTTTTGTCGGGCTAACAATCTGTGGTGGATTTAGGCTTGCTTTGTTCCACAGATTATCAAATGTACTACGCATGCTGCTACACAGCGATGAATCCTCTATGAAAGCTGCCATTAGGAAATTTTTGGGATTATAGGTATCCACCATTTCCACACCCACAAGCTTTTCATCAACTAGTAATAAAGAGAATGGAGTTTCAATATATCGTCTATCCACTTTTGACGGATAAAATGGATTAGATACTGTGTCTATACGTTCTTTTTTATTTTTATCTTCTCGTAAAGCAGCGGTTTCATTTTCAAAAAAGGTTTTAACAGTATTGGTATCTGCTAAAACTTTTACGGAAACTCCCATGTTGGCTTTTTTTAACAGCATGTTTATGATATGATCATTACGAAATCTGCCCATTAGTATAATTTCTTTTTGTGCAAATTCAACTACCTGCAATACTTTGGATACCATGTCATCATAGCTCTTAGCTATAACAGAATTATTTTTGTTTCCAAGATTCACAGAACTAAGATTTGAGTTTGGAGATATCTTTGAAAGGAATTCAGATATGTCTTCGAGTTTAAAGTTTGAAGATTGTTTTAGGACATCAATCATTTCAAAATGTTTTAGGTTCTTCATGTTTCCCGCTAGTTCAAGAAAATGTTTTTGATATACCATACTGCCAAAAGCTGTATGAGTATAGGATACAGTATTTTTAGTTATAAGCCCAACATCAGTCAATTGTTTCAA
The DNA here is from genome assembly GCA_013288545.1 of Nitrososphaerota archaeon. GTDB lineage: Archaea > Thermoproteota > Nitrososphaeria > Nitrososphaerales > Nitrosopumilaceae > Nitrosotalea. The sequence goes on from JABDBR010000008.1 coordinate 41,801, forward strand.
TCGAGTGTAGTATTGTTTTTTTGTCAGACCAATCTTTGTATGTGTTTCAAGTTCGGACTTGAGACCATCTTTTGTCATGATGAAAAGCAAGAGTGCATCTGGTTTAGATAAAATTGACAATACCTCGGAAATTTTTTGCAAGTCCGTCATACTAGTATCAGAAGGTAACACAGTTGAAAATAGGCTAGATTCTAATTTCATAAACAAGCCCCATTTATGATTACAAAAGTCAAGGAACGAGCATTAGTCATATCCAAGCTAGCCTTGCATATCATCTTAGGTATCAATACTATGTACGGAATAATGTCCTTTTAAATTTACCCATTTAAGGATAATTGCTTATAAGTTCCCATATAAAGGAAAATCAGGGGATTTTTCATTATTATCAGGACAGTTTTTAATAGAATTATTTATCACATGAGCCATAACAGCAAACACCAGACATACACAGATACCAAGTGAGAGAAATGATATTTTACCATAGCAATGTAGAGTCTAGAAAAACAACCAGATCAATATGTACAGCCATACTAATGATCGGCATGGTGTTTTTTTCCAATACAGTGCCATATGCAAATGGAATGGATCCTCTAGTTCCTAGAATTGAGTTAGTACAACATGTTTCTTCAAATGCTAATTTGTTTGTCTCTGCAGAAAATTCTGCATTCCAGAATTATTTTGCAGGACCCCAAGTAATTCAAGTCATAGTCATAGATCCTGACATAAACAGATTGGATGAGGCATACGGTGAGCCTGTTGTGACAGTCAATGGAAAACGACTTAGAGTAGCACAAGCTACTGATGGAAACTGGTATGGATATTTTGCAGATATGAAACAAGCACAATATGCAGATGCAACGCAGTTGAGCAATTCCGGGAAAGGTTTAGATTTTGGACAATTTTGTTCAGCAAGTTCAGCTTCTGCAACAGGAGTTGATTTTTCAGATACAAAGGGAATAGCTGTTGCGAGACATTTTAGTGGAGCTTCAAATGGAACTCAATCGCTTGGATCTTGTACAGCAACTAATTTAGGCGGAACAATAAATCTTGTTGGAGGCACACTACTAAATCACGTAGTAAGACAGAACAAGACTCTAAACGGACAATCACCAGGAGGCAGGCTAGGACAAATTGCTACAAACAATATTGCATTTTCAAATGCGTGGCCAATAATACAATTATTTGACTTTGCAACGTTTCCAACCAAAGTTTCAGTGCAATACTACAAGGCAGGAGACGTACAACAAGTTGATCTTAATTTTGATCAAATTCCTGGAAAAATTATACGAGCTGTAGTAAACAGAGCTGATTTTCCACCCGGCTCTCAGGTTCAAGCGGATTTGATTGATCCACAACTTAACATTGATCCAACCGAAGAGGACTCGTGGACATGGGGAGCTTCTGCCAGTAACAACACATTATTTTATCAGGCATTTGACAGAAATGGAAATCTTGATGCAGATGGGACTGCCGGGATGCAAAACATCATTGGAAATCTCACAACATTCATGTTTAATCACAATGGAAGACTAACAGAAGATCCGCGTCCTCAAGGCGTTGCAGTAGCTGCGTCACAGAGCAATGGAATTCAAAAATTATTCAAAGATAGTAATGGTAGATCAAGAACGCAATCAATCAGTGGTTTATCCATTCCAGTCACAGTATTGGAACTTCAACCAAATGTTGGAATCTTTGCAGGATACGATTCAGGAGGAATTGCCGACAGCAAAATGTTGGATAATGCCCCAAGGGACAAGTCATTTACTGCAAGATACAATGATGTGTCATATAGTGCCATTGTAAAGTATCATACTGCAACGCTGACTATGGGAATGCCAGAAGGAAATACATTTGTCAATCAAAATCCAACAATGAAAGTAGTATTCAACCAGCCTCCCGCAGATCCTATTTTCACTTCATTTCTCAAGTTAATTATTATGCAAAATCTATTTTTATACTAGTTATTTATCAATGACAGTTTCATTTGTGTTAAAATCAAATGACTATTTTTTTCTGGCATTATCTCTTGTAATGACATGAAATATTGATTCAGTCAATCCAGGTCGTCGAGTAGGCGAGAGAAACAGTGCAAGATCTGTGACGGTTACAATTCCGACTATTTTTCCCTGCTGTATGACAGGAAGTTTTCGGATCTTATTTTTTATCATAAGATCTGCTACTTCCTCTATTGTCTGACTGGATGATGTGTAAACCAATGGTCGTGATGCAAACTCCTCAAGTTTTGTGCTCTTAAATGAAATGCCATCGCTTATGCCCTTTACAACATCGCCTTTTGTGACAATGCCAAATGGCTTGCCTCTAGCTGTAACAACAAGACATCCAACCTTCTTTTTTGCCATCAATACTGATGCATCATAAAGCGTCTTGCCAGATTCTAGGCTGACAACTATTTTTGTCATAATTTTCTCCACATGTGTTTTGCTATGCTCAACTAGTACCTCCAAGGCTTCTTTTTTTCTTATTTTATCTATGATTCCTTGGACTTGCTTGATGCTCATGTCTGCCTGATAGGATATAGATTCTACTGACAGGTCTGAATGATGGTATAACGTATCAATGAGACTCTTTTTTCTCTCCAGTTCAGATTGATTGTCCTTTTCTACCATCATCATGGATACGACTAGTTTCTCGTCAGATTATTAAAGAACTAGCTATGTTAATTCGAAAAATACAAACAGTATTTTCATTTAATATCATATCATCAAGATATAAAACAAGACTCAGACGTTTATGCCAATTACGATAGGCACGCCTTTTTTGTACACAGCAATGCCAATCAGTCTTGCCATAAGGCCATATTTTTCCTTGCGAAGTTTGATTGCTTGATCTGATTCAGATTCATTTGCAAAATATGCAGTCGCGTCAATCCAATCTCCCTTTGGTTTGCCTTTTAGATCAGAAGGTACAATACGAACATTCTTGTGGTGATTCAAGCGCTTGACTTTGCCAGCAGTGGAAGGTGTGGCAATGTAGATTGTTCCATCATTAACAACAAACCAGACAGGCGTTTTTACTGCTTGACCGTTATTTTTGTATGTTTCAAGATTTAGGTATTTTTCATCTAGAAATGCAGTAATTTTATCAGAAGACATGTTCTAAAATATTTGACACATAATCAGATTAAAAGATGGCGCATGTCAGGCCAGCAAGTCCAAGGATTACACATTATGAAAACTGTAATGATCTTACATATCGTTCCCCGGGATGATTTTTACTTCAAAATATATGCATAGTTGAAAATACAATGTAGCTCAATCTCAAATGGATTTGGGACATATGATAAAGGGTGAACATCCATAAAACCAAACAATGTCGTTACGGTACCGTTAGTTTTGCTTTTACTTGTACTTGTGACAGGAATGGTAATGCCTCTGATAGGTACTGCCAGTGCTACAAACCCCATTAGCAAGATACAATCAGGTCTTGTAGTCTCGGACTCACTTACTAGTGGAAACACTACCAACTGGACATTTGGAGGAACAGCAACATTATACAATTACCATGAAGATTCTCAAGGATTGCACATTGGTGTCCAGTCACCACCGAGTGGTCAATGGGTCAACTACTATGCACATTTGCCACAGCCTGACGCGCGGCTTTTTCACACAACCATCACTATTCCTGACACCATGGTAGCAGACGGAGTATCAAATGTGGGACTGTATGTGGAGGGGTCAGATTACATTCCGTATGTAGGGTGTGAAGCATATGCAGATAATACTGGATACTATTGGGATGTTGAACAGTCAAGTGATGCAGGCAATACATACACGATTCTGTACATATCTCAGCCAAGCAGCATGCCACAAACCCAAGACTGTACCATCATAACAAACGGAAGCAACTATCTCAAGGTCTTCATTGGCAGCAATATGGTCTTCTCAAGCAGTACAATGAATCTTGGAATGTCCACTCCCTTTATTGCATATGTTCAAGATGACACATCATCTTCCAATGCTATGCATTATGCAACTTATAGTAACTATTACGTAACAGCTGATGAAAATATCAAGATTACAAACAATCCGTCTAATGCGGCATCAGCAAAGGTCGTAGATTCATCAGGACAAGTTCTTTCAAGTTCATCTGTAACATCGGGTACTGCCACACTAAATGTGGCCAAGTATTCTTTTCCTCTTGCTGCAACAATTAATGTGTACGATTCCAGCGGCAGTGTAATTGCATCCAGTCCGGCAAGCATATACGGTGGAGATGTATTTTCTGTAACAAGTACATCATCTGCACCACAACCCCCCACCAGTCTTACTGCAATGGTATCATCAACTTCTCAGATTAATCTGTCCTGGACTGCTCCTGCAGACAACGGAGGCTCGCCAATTACTGGATACAAAATAGAGCGTTCCACTAATGCAGGTTCAACATGGTCTACAATAGTAGCAAATACTGCATCCACATCCACTACATACTCTGATACCGGACTTGCAGCAGGCACAGCTTACATGTACAGAGTGTCTGCAATCAATGCTGTAGGAACTAGTCCTCCATCAAATACAACATCTGCAACCACAAACCAAGCTACTACAACACTTACAGTCAATACACAAGACTCGAACAGAAATGCAATCACTGGTTACTATACTGAACTAGACCAGAATGGAAACTTCATATCTTCAGGTTTTACCCCGTATACTTTTACTCTGAACAACGGCCAGACATATACAATTTCTGTTAACAATTATGGCAATTATCAATTTGACCACTGGCTAGATACCGGCTCTGTTTCAGCCAGCAGGACAATATCAATTTCATCCAACAGCATCATAACAGCAGTTTACAGGACCATTCCACAATCTCCAACTGGACTTGCAGCAACTGCTGCTTCTGCATCACAAATTAATCTGTCCTGGACTGCACCTACAGATAATGGTGGCTCGCCAATTACTGGATACAAAATAGAACGCTCCACTAATGCAGGCTCTACATGGTCTACACTGGTTGCAAACACTGTATCATTATCCACAACATACTCTGATACCGGACTTGGACACAGTACCACATACACATACCGTGTATCTGCAATCAATGTAGTTGGTCCAAGCCTGCCTTCTGGCATATCTTCTGCAACAACTCTAAACATAATATCACAGCCACCAACTGGTCTAGCAGCAACTACTGCTTCTGCATCCCAGATTAATTTATCCTGGACTGCACCAGCAGATAATGGTGGTTCTCCAATCACGGGTTATCAAATAGAACGATCAACAAACAATGGAACCACTTGGAGTACCAGTACACCAAACACAGGTTCTGTTTCCACTACATACTCTGATACTGGACTTGCAGCAGGCACATCTTACATGTATAGAGTGTCAGCAATCAATGCAATTGGAACTAGCTCTGCATCAAATGTTTCATCTGCAACCACTGCTACACAGTTACACTCTGTAACACTTGCACAACCAGGACTTGTCGTATCTGATTCTCTGACAAACGAGACCATGACCAAGGCTCAGCTTCTTGCAAACCAACAGTACTGGCACTATGGTGGAAGTGCCACAGTAAACAACACTCCATTTGACATATCGCGTGACCCACAAGGATTTCACATCGGTGTACAATCAGGACATGATGGAAACTGGACAGGATACTATGGTGTTGCACCAAGTTCTAGTGCTGTGCTATTTCATGCAGTTGTGACAACACCAGTGCGGTCAATTCCTACCACTAACGACTTTTATGAAAACGGCTTGTATGTCCAGACTGGAACTCAAAACGTAAACTATGTCACGTGCTTTGCAGACACTGGCACTGCAGGTACTGTATGGGCTATAGTCTCTGCAGTAGGAAATGCAAATGGTGCAGTCAACTTTACATCATTATGGTATGATTCCAGTGTGAACCAGCCGCTTACAAGAGACTGTACCATTATAACCAATGGACAAAACTATCTCAAGGTGTACCTTGATGGAACGATGGTATACACTAGTAACACTTTGAATCTTCAGATGCCAGGACCATTCATCTCATTTCTAGAACCGCAGACATCGTATGCAGGACAGATGCTCTATGGCTCCTACAAGGACTATTATTCCACCACTGATGAAAACATCAAAATTACAAACAATCCGTCAAATGCTGCAAGGGTGGATGTCATCAGTCCATCCGGAACTGTGATTGCATCAGGTACGGTAACTGCTGGGACTGCAACAATATCTGTTGGCCAGTACCACTATCCACTGTCTGGAACAATAAAGGTGTATGACTCTGCAAATAATGTGATTGCATCCACTGGAAACATGGTCAATGTGTTTGGTGGAGATGTGTATTCTGTCAGATAAAACACCATCATGATTTCTTCAAGATAGAATCATCATTTTGTAAAAATTTTTCTAATTAGAATACGGATTGTAAGTATAACCTATTTGGCAAGGGGTAGCAAGATGTGAATTTCAGCTCCCTTGTTTGTTCCCGCAGATTCAGCCCAAATTTTTCCACCATGGTTTTCAATCAACCCTTTACAAACAGATAATCCAAGTCCTGTTCCGCCATACTCTCTAGTACTAGAGTTATCCATTTGGTAAAATTTTACAAAGATTTGCTCAAGTTTGTCCCCAATGATTCCAATTCCATTATCTTTGACAATAATTTTTGCCCAATCGTTTTCTGGGTACATCTTGACAGAGATTTTGCCGTTTCCAATGGTACTGAATTTTACTGCATTTACAAGCAGGTTTGTAAGAACTTGGTTTATTCTAACATCATCACACAAACAGATGAGATTACTTTGAAGGTTGATAGTGAGCGATATGCCTTTTTTTGCCATATCCTCTCTCATTGTGTCTACGGTTTTTTCTACAATTCCTGCAAGATCATGCAAGTTCTTTGTTAGTTTCAATTGGCCTAGTTCTATTTTTTGCACATCCAGAAGATCATTTAGAATCTTTAACAGATATACCATGTTAGATTGAACAACTGACAGTCTACTCTTCTGGGCATCATTGAGCGGCCCTAACTTCTCTGACAAGATCATTTCTACGTATGATTTAATCGGTACAATCGGAGTTTTTAGCTCATGCGTTATCATTGCAAGAAATTCATCTTTTGCAGTATCCAGTTTTTGCAATTCAAGTAACTGGATTTGGATTTGAGTCCTGCTTTCTTCAAGTTCTTTTCGATACTGGTAAATTTCTGTAATATCTTTGATTACAGAGTTACTTCCAATTAATTTTCCGTGTACATCATATAGATTGGTTGCGCTGATCAAGCCAGGAAAGATAGATCCATCCTTGCACTTTATCCAAATTTCCTTATTTCGAACATATCCAGTTCTTTTCCACGTCTCAAACGAGTCCATGATACCTTGATGGATGTCTTTCGGAGAATGATCAAAAATGGTTTTACCAATTATCTCTCCTTTAGAATATCCTAATTTTGTGGCGTAAATGTTGTTGCAATCAAGTATAACGCCATCAGTATTTATGGTTCGATAAAGATCAGGGGATTGTTCGTATAAATCCAAGTATCTTTTTTGATTGTTTTGAACTATCTTCATTAGTTGTTGGAGATCTTGTTTTAGTATAGTTCGTGATTCTTCAAGACTTTGGTTTTTGTCATCAAGGATTTGGTATACAGCTTCAAGAAGAATATTTTCTTGTTCAAGTTCTCTTATTTTAT
>JABDBR010000009.1:0-46405 GCA_013288545.1 Nitrososphaerota archaeon
CCTTTTTATCTTAAAAAACTCCTAACGATAGTTGTAAAATAATATTAAAAATTCAGATTCAAAATTCTAGAAAATTTTTCAGAAAATGTAAAACATATGCAGATTACATTTTTTATATTGAATAACATCAAATACCTGATGCAAATTATTCCATGTGGGAATTGTCGTATAAACTATCCACGTTAAGTTATGTACTTCTTTTCATTGCAGGTCTTTGTACTTCAAGTTACTTTCTTTTTGTACATGATGTACATGCTGAACAATCATCTAATGGTCAGGCATCATTTACTATTACAAAAAATTTCATAGAAATAAACTCAACAACTGAAGGTACAATTCAGACTCTAAACATTCCAAAGGCATCACTTCTATTTGATGTCATAGGACATACGGATCAAAATGGAAATCTTTTGTCAATTTCTGTACAACGTAAACCTGAACTACAAAACTTGTACAAAGACCTGGAACTTTCCAAAGGATCACACGATGCAGTGTTTGTCTATCCAAGCTTCACACAGGCAGCATACGAAAAGGGAGGTTTTTATGATTTTTATCGCAAAAATTGTGACTCTAGCTGCTTGACAGTGCCAATACCAACTAGCGTAAATGGATTTCAATCGTCAAGTATTTTTGGTGCATGGTCTTTGAAGCTACTAAATTATTCCTATGTAAAAGACGAGGATATCGACAAAAATCCTGATATTCTAAAACCATACAAACGAGTTATAGTATTACACAATGAATATGTGACAAAAAAAGAATTTGATGCAATAACTAGTCACCCAGATGTAGTATTCTTGTATCCTAATGCACTTTATGCAGAAGTCAAAGCTGATTATAGCAGTAACACAATAACTCTTGTCCGTGGGCATGACTATCCAGATTCCACAGTCAAAAATGGGTTTGGCTGGCAATATGATAATTCAAGATTTGAATATAACGTAGATTGCGACAATTGGAATTTTTACAGGTCAGGAGAGTATACCATGTTAAACTGTTATCCAGAATTCAAGATTCTTCATGCTGAACAATTAATACGTTCATTACAGAGTAAAGATCCTACAGATCTTCTTGATGATATCAATAACTGGCTAAGATACCCCAATGATCCATCTGTTATAGCTGAATTGCTAAGTGATTATGATATTTCAGGAAAACATGTACCGCATTGGGTTAGTAATTCTGGAGTTTTAGTTATAAATAATGAAATTTCAAAAACAGATTTTGCTCACCTGTTAAAGTATTTGTATGACAAAAACATGCTTAATTGATCAATTAGTAAATTTCTCTAAATAGGCCTGACAGAACAACATCGGCAGCTTTTTAATAAAAAACTTACTCGATCGCTGGCAATCTACAAAACGCTTAAATAGAAAATTAAATTCACGTCAAATCAGCAAATGAAAAAAGTCATTGCTGTTTCAGTTATTGCATTAATAGCACTAGCGCTTGTTCCTTCAATACATTTTGCACATGCCCAAGAAAAGTCTGCAAAACAATACATCAATCTAAGGGCAGAAGTTTGGAACGAATTCTTTAGGATGACAACAGCTGCATTTACAGTGGGTGCTGTAGTATCAGGTACCATGATCTGGCTTGTCTGGAGATTCCGTGAATCCCATCCAAAGAACAAAAATCCTACAAGATGGGAAAAACTAGATGATCCAACCACTGGCAACTATGAGAAGGAGGGCCATTAGAGATGGGTCATGATACCGCAGAATGGGTATTCATTGGTGTAGTTATTGCAATTCTAGTATACGTCGGTGTTGATTCTTGGATTGTCCAAAAAGAAGTAGAAGAGGTTCCAGCAGATGCTGAAACCATCAAAGTCACAGGCCAGCAGTGGTTCTGGAGTTTTGAACATGCTGATGGAACCAAAGAAATTAGCACACTTCACCTAAAGAAAGGGCATGCGTATAATTTTGAGATTTATTCTAAAGATGTAATGCATTCTTTTAACATTCCAGACTGGGTGGTCTTTGAAGATGCAGTACCAGGTCATGTCAACCATGCATGGTTTGCACCAGATCAAACAGGAGAGTTCCCAATCCAGTGCAGAGAATACTGTGGCTTGTTGCATTACAACATGAGGGGCTCACTAATAGTGGAGGACACACCTTGATAATTATCAAAAACGTTTTATGTGTACAAATGTCAAGTGAAACAGAGGGAACTATATGGTACTAGAACTAAAGAAGCCTCGTCCAGTCTGGCAGATAATGTTTTCAACACATCACACCGACGTAGGTCTGCTGTATACAATTACAGGTCTTGCATTCTTGTTCATGGCAGGAGTCTTGGCAATGATGATAAGAACACACTTGTTCTTCCCAGGCCAAGGTGTTCTAATCTCTGATTCTGTAACCTTTAACAGAATATTCACAGTTCACGGTCTTACAATGCTATTCTTGTTTGCACTTCCAGTTGCTAACGGAGTTGGTAACTATCTTGTTCCACTCATGGTCCGATACAAAGACATGGCATATCCAAAACTAAATGCAATCGCATTTTGGATGAATCCAGTCGGCGGTGTATTGCTATGGCTTGGATTCTCAGATACCTCGTGGGTATCATATGCTCCATACTCTGTTATTCGAGCACCAGGACCTGCCGCAGACATGATGATATTTGGCCTCAAGATTCTTGGTATCTCATCAATATTATCATCAATTAATTTCGTAGTTACAATTCTCAAATGTAAACACCCAGACTTGCCATTGCGCAAGGTTCCACTCTTTGCATGGTCTATGATGACAGTATCTCTGATGACAATTGTTGCAATGCCATCCTATGCTGCAGCACTTATCATGTTACTAACAGACAGACTTGGGGTATCAGGCTTCTTCAACCCATCAATGGGAGGAGATCCAATTGCATACCTACACTTGTTCTGGTTTACATTCCATCCCGAAGTGTACATCTTCTTGTTGCCGTCTATCGGAATGATGTATGAAATAATTCCTAGGTTTTCAAGAAAGCCTCTGTTTAGCCAAGGCAGTGGTGTCTTTGCATTTGTAATGCTTGGTCTTATTGGATTTGCATCCTGGGGTCATCACATGTACTCAACAGGTATGGACTTTACAACCAAAGTCGTATTCATGATTGGAACTTTAGCAGCAGTACCAGCATCTGGCATGCACGTGTTTAATTTCCTTGCCACAATGTGGGGAGGCAGAATCAAGTTTGCTGCACCAATGAAGTTTGCAGTAGGTGGAATTGCACTATTTTTCTCTGCAGGAGCTGGTGGTGTGTTGAATTCCGCAATGCCACTTGACTTTATCAGCCATGGAACTTATTGGGTAGTAGGACACATGCACTTGTTCCTTACAGGTACAATTGCATTTGGCTTTGTTGGCATGGTATACTACATGTTCCCACTGATTACCGGAAGAATGTACAGCGAGAAACTAGCAAACATACATTTCATCGGAATGTTGTGGGGATCTGTCCAAGTCTTTTACACTCAACACTTGCTTGGTCTTGAAGGAATGCCAAGAAGAATTTACGATTATCCAGCAGAATATACATCATGGACTCAGCTTAACCAGATTGCAACAATAGGTGCTTGGATCTTAGGTGCAAGCTTTGTAGCATTCTTGATTAACTTGATATATTATTCTGCAAAGGGCAAGGAAGCAAACATGGACGATCCATTTGGTCTGGGTGGCAAGTATTACTATCCACACCAAGCCAAGAATCCGCATCACATAGGATATTGATATGAGTCACACTGAACACGAGGAACCAATACTTCGAACAAGCCCTGCTAGAATAGGCAAGATGCTTGCAATTCTATTGGGAATCATGATAATCGGTGGTGCAATATTTTTCTTAAATTATGATTATTGGAATTCTTATCTTCCAACCGCAGGAAAAATCCAGGAAGCAGGTGCTGCCGGTAATCATGCACCAGGACAAGGACAAGTAACAGGAAAAACAATTAACGTAAATCTTGCTTTTGTGGAGTCTTCTGACTTTAAGGTATATGCTTTTAACACCATATCATTATCAGATCCAAATCACAATCCAACAATTAATGCAAATGTTGGAGACAAGATAGTAATTGATGTAAAAAATTCTGGTAAATCATTTCATGCATTTGCAATAACTAATTCAGCTACAGGGCCAGGTCCTGCCATTGACGGAACAACAGTTGGAACTGCTGACAACCCCATGAAACCTGGTTCATCTGGTGAGGCAACATTTGTGCCATCTGCAGCTGGTACATATTATTACATTTGTGCAGTCCCAGGACACAGAGAATTGGGAATGGAAGGTAAAATAATAGTAGCAGCCGGATCTGGTGCAAGCGCAGCTTCTGGCGCAGAAGTAAAGCCAACTGGAAACAAAGTCGAGTTTACAGTAAGTTTTGTCATGAGTGTTGATTTCAAGCAATATGCATTTGATGCATTGCCAGGCCAACCAGGCTCTAATGCCGATATCAAAGTAAAATCAGGTGATACAGTTACAATCCATGTGAAAAATGACAGCAAATCATTTCATGCATTTGGAGTTGTTACAGATCCAACTGACCCATCTAGTGTAGTATGGAACTCGGCATTTGGAACACCTGACAACCCTATGAAGCCAGGCAAAACCGGTGATGTCACATTTGTAGCAGGCGCACCAGGAACATATCATTACATCTGTACAGTTCCTGGACATGCAGCACTTGGAATGGATGCTAAATTCATAGTCGAGTAATAATGTACTTCAAGTATCTTGCACTTGCCTCTCTTGTAATATTGTACTCACTGATGTTTATCGGTGGATATTTGCAAGCAAGTGGACAAGGATTGACATGTCTTGAATGGCCACTCTGTCCAAGCGGTATCTTGCCTTCTGCAGAATTTCTTAAAGAGTGGATACACAGATTCATTGCTGCCACAACTGGAGTCTTGATAGTTGCAACTGCAATAGGTGCATGGAAGACCAAAGGCTCGCACAAAAAAATCAAGGCAACTGGTACCTTGGCAGGAATATTTGCAGTGTCCCAGATAGGCCTTGGAGCCATAGTCATTGACACAAAACTTCATGCTGTTATAGTTGCAATCCATAATGGTGTTGGAATCTTGCTCTTTGCAATGACACTGCTTACAGTGTTGTTTGCATTTAGGATAGCACGAGGCCAAAAGATAGAGACTAGTGCTTAGGCTTTATTTTTTTTCTTGTTAAAACTGCCCATATGACTAGAGCCGCAAATCCTATGCCACCAGATGATATGATGTATGGAAAGATGTTGCCAAATACATTGAGAACAGTAATGTTGTACACATATGTCAGAGTTGAACCATTTGGACCTACGTCATACAAGTCAACATATACAATATGATTTCCTGCTTCATGAAATGTATACTCTGTTGACCACTCTCCCTTGCTAAAACTTTGCACTGGTATGGTTCCAACAAGTTGATCATTGTAATAGATTCTTGCACCCATTCTAAATTGACTCACCTCACTAATCTGTGTGTTAAGTGAATTCAAGATGTTTGATGCTGATTGATGGTTCAGCACTCTAAAGCTTAGCTTGAATGAATGATTGGCCTCTGGTATCTCTGGATCGGTTGCCACTTGGACTTCATAATTTCCTATTGTTTGATCATCAGAGTTTAGGTTGTTGTGAGCGCTTGCATAATTTATTGTTGGAAATAACATTAAAAGAACAAGGGGAAGAAAAGCTAGAAAATGAATCTTGACCAATGCTGTACTTGTAGTGTCATTTCTTTAATATACTGTTACGACACTCGATCTATGAAAATTAACAAAAGCTTTAAATCAAGTTCTAAGAAAATTGCCAATGATGACTACTGTTAGTAAAACAATTGACATCAAAGAAAAAACCATGAATGTTTTTACGTACTTTGCAAGACCTGAACACATCTCTGACCAATTTGAAGAGAGAGTGGGAATGACAGTAGTTCCTATGGATGTAAAGGCAGGAATGGGAGTAGGCACAACATTTAGAGTAATTGGTGACTTTGATGGCAAGAGACTAGAGTGGGACTGTGAGACAACCGAATTCATTCCAGAAAAAAAGGTTGCTGCTAAAATGATAAAAGGTCCATTTAAGAAATGGGAGATTGCAGTTAATTTTGAGGAACTCAGCGAGAAAGAAACTAGAGTTACCATGACAGTAAATTATGATATGCCATTTGGCCCACTTGGCGCAATTATGGACAAGGCAAAGTTTGCCAAAATAGCAGAAAAGGGAATGGAGACTGCATTGTACAGAGTGAGAGGCTTGCTTGAAGGCAACGGTTCAATTCCTGTATATATCACACTAGATGCATACAGAAAACTCTTGGCAGAAAAAGAAAAGATGAACAATGCTCCAGTTTCTACCGTACTTACAAAAATACTCGAGAAATATTCTCAAGTAGAAGCAGTAAAAAACTAAAATCATTTTCTTTTTGACTCAGTTTAAATAACGAACTTGGCGAGAATTTTCTTACCGGGTCTATGGCTCAGCCAGGTAGAGCGAGGGACTCTTATGATCTTTCGGAGATATCCCTATGTCGTGGGTTCAAATCCCACTAGACCCGCTGATTCTAAATTTTTCTAGATAGTAGAAAATTATTTTTTCTGCAAAATACAATTTTTTTTAAATCAGTTGTTTCATGATATAAAAATTTGAATACAAAACATACCATGATATTTTTTCAAACTGATTTTCAGTAATTTCAATACTGGTAAAAGGATCGGCAGATCTATAAAGCGGAATTTGGGAGTCTTGCAAAGATATGGAAAAATTTGAACAATGGTGGAAAGGTTTGGTTAAACTTGAAGAAGATATTGAAACGATAGTACCGCATGTTGAATGAAATTAGATGATGCTCATCTGAAACAATTACTTACAGTTTCGTGCATTTTGTGAAAATCTAATGTGCACACTGACAATCTACAAGTTTTGTATCAAATGTACAGTCATGCGGGCCTTCTGATCTTCCCTGGGTTGGAATCTGTTTCATACAGTCCTCATGACGTCCCTTTCTACAAAACCAACAGATGGGATTGGCAGCAGGTTCATTGCATTCCATGATATTTCATCTAAAAGATTGTAACGTCTCCAGGTGTAGGGGAATGACTGTTTGTATCCTTGTGGAATTCCACAAATTCTTTATGAGAATCATCTTGATGCTTTCTTAACTCATCCAAGTTTTCAAACACATTGCTACACAGGTAACACTTTGGCTTGTGCTGATCTACCATTGACAGTACCATGCATTTCATTTACACTGTCTGTCATAATTGAATCTTTTTCAGGTTAGACTGAAGTAAACCACTCTGAAAAACGTTCATCTTTTCCCCTGGATGCCTCATAGAACGCATCCTGTAACTTGCGGGTTATCTCTCCTAATTTACCATCTCCGATAGTTATGTTGTCAATCTCTGTTACTGATTTTACTTCAGCTGCAGTACCGGTCATAAAGACCTCGTCTGCCACATACAAGTCTTCTCTGTCAATGTCTCTCTCAATTACTGAAAGTCCCTCTGATCTTGCTATCTTGATTACACTATCCCTTGTTATGCCATCTAAAATTCCAGAATTAAGAGGAGGTGTTGAGATCTCGCCCTTGTTTACAATGAAAATATTTTCTGCACTTCCCTCTGATACCTTACCATGGTAATTCAACATGATTGCCTCGTCATAACCGTCTCTTAGAGCTTCAACTCTTGCCAGTGCTGCGTTTGCATAATTTGATGCAGCCTTTGCCTGCATTGGCTGTGATCTGGAATCTATCCTAAGCCAACTTGATACCTTGCATCTTGCTCCACGCACCTTTCCTGCACTAGACTCACCAGTATTCCATTCCCAGCATGCTATTGCAACTTCAACCTTGTTTGGAGTTGGCGTAAGGCCCATTACTCCATGACCATAATATGCAATGGGTCTGATGTAGCATTCTTTGAGCTTACTTGATTTTACTGTCTTGATTATCCCGTCTGAAATTTCTTTTTTAGAATAGGGCATTTTCATAGAGTACATTTTTGCTGATTTGAATAATCTTTCAACATGTTCTGGTAGTCTGAAGATCATTGGACCTCTTGGAGTATTGTAACATCTAATTCCCTCAAATATTGCAGTCGAATAATGTAATGCATGTGTAAGAACGTGCACCTTTGCATTCTTGTATGGAACAAGTTTACCGTTCATCCAAATCTTGCCCTGCTCTTTCATACCAAGTTGGATGAAGTTTGGTAATTTAAAGAATTAATCAAATTTTAATTATTAACGGGAAGGTTAATCGTCCTTAAATTAAAGAATGTCCAACTCTGGTTATGCCACAACCTGTACTGTCGCTAGTCTCAGTTGCCTTGTTTGTTATTGGAATTGTAGGAAACGGATTTGAGATGAGAAAGATCCGTATGTCTACAGAAGGGCAGTCCAACTCAAAGAACGTGTTTGCAGACAAAAGGAACTTCAAGTGGTATGTACTAATTGGAATTGCTCTAGTGTTATGGGCAATCAACGGAACCTATACATGATCTATATAGATCAACTCTAAATATTTCCTGATCGTAACTATACTAGTGCGTGTTTTGGGTAACGCCGGGCTGATTCTAGATAAAGAGGCCCAAGAATAAACCCACTTTGACATCTACAGGTATAGGCTTGTAGGTGTTCAATGTTCAAAGTTTTCTTATACCAAAGATAGAAATCACAGTAGGTTGCCTGAAAATTAGATATGGTTGCAAGAAAGACAGGAAAACACCAACGTAAGGCAGACCAACGCGCTACTCGCAGAAAAAGAAAAAAGTAAACCAGTCGTTGTAATTTTATACAGACAAAATTATTTCGCTGATATTATTTTTAGTTAAACAAATTTTATTTTGGATCTTTCTGCGTGAACTGCTCTGATAGCTTTCTCTATACTGTCTCCACTGTCTTCAATTACTATGATGATTCGAGATGTCTCTTCCTGAGCATCCATGTTGAGTATGTTCAAACCTGCCTCGCCTATTCTAGAGCTTGCCTTTGATGCAACTTGTTGTACGCGCCACATCTCATCTCCAATTAAGGTGATAACCCCCCTGTTGTAGGTTATAGATGCTAACGAGTCAAATCCCAAAATGTATCTTTCATTGCGCTTGACATAGTCTGCGTCTAGAAATAATATTCTTGTAAATTCAATGTCATCTTTGGTAAATGGGGACAAGACTACAAATTCACTATATCTTTTGTCCTTGTCAAGTGAATGAAATAGTCTTTCTGCTGACTCTTTTTCAATTCTTACAATGGAACAATTTTTCTTTCCTGTGACTATTTTTAGAGGATGACCACTTTTTTCACTGGGTTTTCTTTCAATTGTTGTTATTTTTTCAGGCCTGCTCATGTCTGTGATTATTATTGGCATTTCTACACCATTTTCTACAATCTCCTTTATTGCAATTGGGTCCAAAATCTTCATGCCAAACATTCCTGCAATCCTTGCCTCATTATACGAAAGACTGGTTATGCTTTCTAGCTCTTCTTTGACTACTCGTGGATCTGCAGATAGTACAGCACTGTCCTTTTCAAAATCAATTCTGGTGTGATATTTTTTGCTAAACAAAATTCCAAGATCAGCAGCAGTCCTATCAGATCCACCTCTTTCATATGTAGTCTCTACTCCATCTACTGTTTTTCCAATAAAACCGCCTATTGACAAGACATCATTTTTTTCAAGCAGTTTTTCAGCCTCGGTCATTTTTTCTGATGACTCGGAGGCAAGAAAATTTGCAGATTCCAGGTTATTGTCTGTAATTATGGGCCAAATGTCAAATGAAATAACTTCTGACTTGATTCCTGAACTTTTCAATATGTAATTCATTACATGAGACATCAAGACTTCGCCTGAATATGCAAGCAATCTTGCCCTTGTTTCATTGGCAAATTCTCTTTTTTGCAGTATATCTGCTAAAACAGCCTCTGCCTTTTCTAGAAAAAAATTGATGATTTTATTGCAGTCATCCTGGAGTGTCTTGTCTACTATCATGCTAACGATCTTTTGGTATGGTTTTCTTAGAATCTCTGTACCAACATTTTCTCCTTTTTCTGCCCTGCGTCCAATCTCTAGTGCAATATCGGTAAGTGACCTTTGTTTTTCATTGTATATTGTTAGCGGTGCAGAAAAAACTGTAATTACTTTGGAATCTTTTTTTAATTCGTTAATCCTTTTGATTATGGCAGGTATCAATATACCGTCTACACCTACCGCACTACCGCCAAATTTTGAAATGACTAGGTTCTTCAAAACGTCGTTATCTCTATTCCAATCCTTCTATAAAGTATTGGATGTTTTTATGATTATTCTAAAGAATTCAGACTGCATAAATCATACGCATTACTTAAATCCAAAAAACCAATAACTACGCTCATGTCAGCAGAGTCAAATAACTTTGTCATCCAGGGGGAGCTTTTCAGAGACAAGAATACAAATCATATTCTGCAATTCGTTCCAGAGGTTGGTCTTGTTCACAATGAATCATTCTGTAAAGAGATCACTGGCTGTATTGATTTTCAAAAGAACAACTAGGCTAGAAATTTTTTTATTAAATTTGATGCCTTTTTTGCCCCATCAAAAGGTTTAGGATTTCTTTTTTCATCAATTTTTTCAAGTATTAATTTGTCAAGACGAAACATATCATCATGTGTATATCCTAATTCAATTGCATTTTCTTCTTGCTCAAAATGGCCTTTTATTGGAATGAATATTCCTGGTGTTCCATAATGCCTTGATTCATCTATGGTGGATTTTCCAGCAAGTGAAATTACCAAATCTGCGGCAAATATTGCTTCATGCAAATTATTTACAAATCCAATATTCCTAATGTCTGGATGGTTCACCTTAAATGAAGGCCCACTTACAATCACAAGTTCAAAATTGGAATCAATCCTTGAATGGATATCAAGAACTTTTTCAATCAAAAATCTACCAGAATCAGTTCCGCCTATGCTTACAACAATTGTCTTTTTGTGAAATGCAAATTTTTCCCGCAGTTGCTCGCGTGACTGTGATGTATTTCGTACTATTGGTCCAACTCTTACTATATTGTCTTCATTCTTTCCATTTTCCGGCAAGATTACAAGATCACACTTTTCAATTATTTTTTTCATTGACTTGTTCATCTGTTTTTCAATTATAGAACCAATGCCTCTTGCAAAATTTGTCTTGAGTATGTCAGTTATCAAAATAGTCTTGATTCCCATATCCTGAGCAACCGCCAGTGACGCAAAATCTTCATCACTTGTGACAAGTCTTGGGTGATAGTTTTTCAGTATTTGAGATGAAATTACTTTGCATTCCTTGTAGTAAGAATAGTATTTGAAGAGCCATTTGAGTGGTTTACTGAGTTTTCCATTCTTGACTTGAAAAGCAGGAGGCCTGTACAAGTCATCTACATCAAATCCATTCTGTGAAATAATAGACGATGCAGCTATTCCACTTACAAATCTCTTTGATATGTTGTCAAGGCCTTGAGATATGGCTACATCGCGTGTGGCATGTCCCAACCCAATGGGGCTTGAGAAAAAAACTAGGTCTAACATGTCTACAACCCAACTGGAATGTAATTTCTTTATTTTTATTTTGAGTGATTCTCAAAGTTTAAATTCATTTTAACTTGGAGCTTGCTTGGGTTCATAGTCCAGGTCGGTTATGACGTCGCCCTTACACGGCGAAGATCCAGGGTTCAAATCCCTGTGGACCCATTCTTTTCTGGGTACATTTGTGGGACTCCCAAGGTAGCTAAACGCGGCATAGCGCTATTCTATTACATCAAAGTGGTAGAAAAGCCATGAAATCTGACTTTGTACTCTCACTTGAGTACATAAAATCAAAGAATGAGAACGCATTGGAGCTGTTCTATTCTGGTATAAAATCAGAGCAGACAAGGCGTTCCATGGAGGGAAACCTCAAGATGTTCATTGTAATTGCGTGGCTGATGTAATTGTTTTAAGACTTAAACTTTGAATCAAGATCAATAAAGATCTGAATTACACATAACTAATTTTTTATGGCATAAAGTAATGATTGATTTGTAAGTATCTTAAAACTTGGATAGCAGTTTAGCATTTTTCCATTTGGAATTTTAGTAAACTGCCAACTGACACATTTGTTATCATATTCATATTTTGAATTATCATATTGCCAACTAAAACCATTAGCAATTGATTGTGAAGGATACTCATGGCCTCTGATCAGTGTTATAGTCCCATTGTTATAATCAGCTTTGACCTGTGCATAAAGTGCGTTTGGGAAAAGATAGACAACATTAGGATGATGTGTAATTGCATCAAATTCCTTTTTAGTTACATATTCGTTATGCAATACAATTACCTTGTCATACTTTTTTAATATGCCTGGATCCTTGTCTATTTCCATGTCATTTATTTGTGAATAATTTAACAATTTTAAAACAAATGCAGCAGAAATGCTTGAAGAATATGAGCCATTAATTTCTGTGGAAATGTGTACTGTTAGACAATCGGTTCCACATATTTTTTTATAATAATCATAGAATCCGCCTTGTTTGTATGCCGCTTGTGTGAAAAGTGGATAGATAAAAGCTACATTTTGGGATTTACTTGAAAAACCAACTTGTTTGTAAATATTGGTCAATTCAGGCTTTAGTTTCACTATGTATGACTTGATATTTCTATTTGTATCGTATTGTTTGATTATATCGAAAAGAAATTTATCCCCAGTCATGGATTTAGGCTTTTTTTCATTTTCAATATTTACTTCATTTGTAAGATTTTTTTCAGACTGATCTTTTGTTGGAACATCATACTTTCCTGATGTGATGGCATTTACTGTAAAGGTGTTGGTTGTTGCAGTGTATGAGACAAAAAAACAAAAAAGAACTAATATTATGACCATTCCTTGATTTGTATGAAATAACATAATTTCAACAAATATGTATGTAATAAATGGGTATAGGTGCACTTGTCTAAATTAAAACAGAATTTGAAATTATTAAAAAATTAAGGAAGTTTTTTTTGTAGCTGCTCAGATTATACTATACATCTACCAAATCTCCTCACAAAATATCCCGGACTCATATCATTTATAGCTAAAAAACTTAAAATCCTCTAAGGCCAACAGGTCTGCATAATTCTGGATGATTCCTCAAGTAAGAGATTTTTTGGAGCATGGATTGCTTGTCTTGTGGAAAAGTTCCACCTATTGGATAAGCATTTGACCCATGATTTGCGCGAAAGACTACCTCTGTACCTGGTTCCATTTTTGATATTAAAAGTTCGAGTTCTCCCAAGGCTTCGGAATCATCAATTGGTAAAAATGGTTCCTTGAATTTTGTCAGAAATTCATCCCGTATACCATCTTCTAAATGTAAAGTGAGGGCCCCAACATAGTGAGGTGCAGAGGCGCTTAATACTTTGGCAGTCTCTTCAATGTGGTCCTTTGAGTAGGTCTTTCCGCCCAAACCTAAAATGACCATGCATGATATTGTATATCCTGCATCTTTTGCTTTCTGACATGACCTTATGATTGTCTGACTTGTTACACCCTTGGTAACTTTTTTAAGAATTGTATCTGAACCGCTTTCTATTCCAATGTAGAACATTGTCAGCCCTGCAGCATACAACTTTTTGAGATCCTCTGGAGATTTTTTCATAATATTTTGTGGCATGGCATAACATGATATGCGATCAAAGTTTGGAAATTTCTCTCGCAGATAGTCTAGAATCTGGATCATCCTTTCAGTTGATAGGTTCAATGCATCGCCGTCTGCAAGAAATATCCTAGTACTGTTGGGTATGTGCTTTGAGGCAAGATCAATTTCCATCTTGATCTGGTCCCAAGGCCTTTCAGAATATTCCTTTGAGCGATACATATTGCAGTATGAACATTTGTTAAACGAGCAGCCTAATGTGACCTGAAAAATTAATGACTTGGCTTCAGACGGAGGCCTGTAAAGGGGATAATCATAGTCTAACATTATTCTAATCTATCTCCGTTGTATCTTATCAGTTATTCGATTCTATGTTGCCTAGAAAATACTTGCAGTATTTTTCATAATGATTCTATCATGACATGTTTTCTTAGATTCAAAAGTGATGGCAGATAAAAAAGATCTATTAATTAACTGATGATACACGGAAATACATGCCAACAGATCCATATGCCAAACGTCTGCTTTGGTTTGTATTTATGGGCTCAAAAGGGGGATTAAACAGGATTCGCTTTATCTCTCATATACGCAATAAACCGCTTAACGCAAATCAGCTTGCAAAAGAGATGAATCTTGACTACAAGGCAATACAACACCATGTTGGAGTGCTTGAAAAAAACAACCTGATAACTCGTGTGGGTGACAAGTACGGTGCAACATTTTTCATCTCTACATTTCTTGAGGTAAACTTGCAAGTCTTTGATGAAATTGTAAGCAAATTGGAAAAAAGTACATAAGCAAAGTGGAACTAGTGTTTTTCAAATGGAGCCAATAATGACTGCAAGCACAATTGTATCTGGGGCAAACATGATAGCACTTGGAGTGCTAATGGGAGTTTTTGCCAAGATGTATTCTAAAACCAAAGCACAACTGCCTCTTGGGATGATATTTTTTGCAGGTCTATTATTTTTGCATAACGTGATTGGAGTCTATGCATACTTTACAATGATGGAGCTCTATGCTGTTGCACTGTTGCCATACATGCTGGCAGTACATGTTGCAGAGCTTGCTGGCATATTGATATTTTTGAGAATAACTCTACAATAGACTTGATTTATTTGTAAGATAAATAAAATCAGTTTGTGAAGCAGCAATACAAAGAATATCTTAAACTAAACAAGAACATCCTTTTAGGATTTCTTGCATCAATTGCTGTATCTGCGGTTGTTGCACAAATGTTTTCAAATCAACAAAGCTATGTCAATGCAACAATAACTCTGGGTGTTGATTATCTTGTATATTTTTCCACTTTTGGAACGCTCTTTTATTTTGACAACAAGAAAAAATATCTCTTAAAGACAGGAGAGGTAGA
Source organism: Nitrososphaerota archaeon (assembly GCA_013288545.1). Taxonomy (GTDB): domain Archaea; phylum Thermoproteota; class Nitrososphaeria; order Nitrososphaerales; family Nitrosopumilaceae; genus Nitrosotalea. The sequence goes on from JABDBR010000009.1 coordinate 14,993, forward strand.
TAAGGTAGGTCTTAGGCGAGATCTTGTTAAAGTGATATCTTCTCTTGGAATAGGTGAAGTTATCTATACCATCTGTAGGTGGTCCCTACAATATTACCTACTTACAAATTCATATCCAGCTTATGGGGCATCGCTGATATCTCAATCAATATCTACTGTAATCTACATGATTGCCGTAAATCTGAGTGTAAAATTCATGAGGTTGTACAAAGATGGCCCTTAGCATATTTGTTGATGGCTCGGGAGGTACCAACTCTGGTTTTGGCTATTTTGTCAAAGAGACAGGAGAATCGTTCTATGAAAAAAAACCCGACATAACAAACAATCAGGCAGAATACATGGCCATAATTTCCGCTCTGAAAAAATTTTCAGGTATTACAGATGAGATTGTAATCTATAGTGATTCAAAAAATACCGTCTCACAGCTAAATCATGAATATGCCATAAACAATGATCAATTAAGAACACTTGCAAGGGAAGCGTGGGATCTAATGACCAAGCTGCCAAACCTGAAAATAATCTGGATTCCAAGAAACCAAAATCTCGCTGGAAAGATGCTTGGCAGCTAAAACTCTGACATTTGGGATCGGGTATTCTCTTGGATAAACTTATTATACAAATACATTTGAGTCGATCTCATTAAAATGAGCGAATCAATTTTTCTATCTCCAAAATCCATTGCCATAATCGGGGCTTCTGATAAAGAAGGAAGTGTGGGTCGTGCCATTACATCCAACATACTAAAAGGATACACTGGAAAGATTCTTCCAATCAGTCCTACTCGGGAAACAGTATTTGATAAAAAAGCATACAAGAGTGTTCTAGATGTTCCAGAAGAAATAGATCTTGCAGTTATAGTCACAAAAAATGATGTTGTTCCTGCAGTGCTTGAAGAGTGCGGCAAAAAGAAAATCAAAGGAGCGATTGTCATCACTGCTGGATTCAAAGAAGTCAACGAAGAGGGAGCAAAACTTGAACGAAAACTTGCAGAGATTGCAAAACAGTACAATATCAAAATCATAGGACCAAACTGCCTTGGTGTGATGAATCTGGCGCCACAAACAATGATGAATTCCACTTTTCTCAAGGTCACACCAAAATCTGGAGGAATCGCACTTGTATCTCAAAGTGGTGCTATCTGTGCAGCACTGGTTGAAGACGCAAGTGCTCAAGGAATAGGATTCTCATCTGTAATCAGCATGGGAAATAAAGTCGATCTCAACGAAGTAGACATTCTAAAGATGCTTGCAGAACATGAGCAGACCAAAGTCATCGTAATGTATCTTGAGGACATGACCAATGGAAGAGAATTTTTGAAAATATGCAAGCAAATTACCCGACTAAACAAACTAAAGAAACCTGTACTGGTCCTAAAATCTGGCAGAAGTCCAGAGGGTGCAAAGGCAGCCATGTCTCATACTGGTGCACTCATGGGTTCTGATGAAATCTATGATGCCTTGCTTACACAATCTGGTGCAATCCGGGTTGATACCATGGAAGAATTATTTGATTATGCAGTGGCTTTTTCAAAACAACCATTGCCACTAAAAGGAGATCTGGTTATAGTTTCAAATGCAGGAGGACCTGCAATAATTTCTACAGATGCTTGTTCGAGGATGGGAATCAAGATGGCAAGCATCGAGGATATACGACCACAGATAAATGCAGTAATCCCTCCATGGGGAACCTCTAGAAACCCAGTAGACATTGTGGGAGATGCCGATTTTAACAGATTTGATCATGTGCTAAATCTTGTACTTGCTCATCCAAATGTTGGTTCAGTCATAACAATGTGTACACCATCTGCAACGCTTGATTACAACAAACTTGCCGAAGTAATTGTTACTGGCTCAAAAAAATATGGCAAGACAATGCTTGCAAGCCTGATGGGTCTTGATGAAGGAATAAAGAACCGAGAAATTCTTGCAGAAGGCGGAGTTCCATATTATACATATGCAGAAAAAGCAATCCGTGCACTCAAGGCAATGTTGAGATTTTCACAATGGTCCCAAACATCTGAAGGAAAGATACAACAATTCAAAGTAAACAAGAAAAAAGTAGAACAAATTTTTACCAAGGTAAAATCTGAGGGAAGAAAGAACCTGTTAGAAGAGGAGGGACAAGAAGTTTTGAAAGCATATGGTTTTCCTGTACCAAAAAGCATTCTTGCCACAAAGGAAAAAGATGCAACAGTTGCAGCAAAAAAAATTGGATATCCAGTTGTGATGAAAATTGCCTCTCCACAAATCATTCACAAGTCTGATGCAGGTGGAGTAAAGGTGGGATTGAAGACTCCCCAGGAAGTCAAAAAGGCCTTTAAGGAAATAATAAAAAATGCAAAAAAATACAACAAGAAAGCAGTCATCAAGGGTATACTTGTCCAAGAGATGGTCAAAGGCGGAAAAGAGACCATCGTGGGCTCAAAGCAAGAACCGGGATTTGGCTCTGTAGTTATGTTTGGAATGGGTGGAATCTATGTCGAAGTACTCAAAGATGTAACATTCCGAGTTGCACCTGTTACAGATTCTGAAGCAGACGAGATGATATCATCGATTAAAACAAACAAGTTGTTGCAGGGTGTAAGGGGAGAGAAACCATCTGATGTCGCAAAACTTTCAGACTGTATCCAAAGAATTTCCCAACTGGTGACTGATTTTCAAGAAATAAAAGAGCTTGACATGAATCCAGTACTAGTATTTGAAAAGGGCAAAGGATGCAAAGTAGTAGATGTAAGAATTGGGCTTGCTTAAAACACACAACAATTTTGTTAGAATATTTATATTACTTACAAAGGGTATTAGCAGATATGCCAATTAAGACAGCTGCTGAGTACATTCAAAGTCTCAGAGGCCGTAACATGAAAGTTTACCTTTTTGGCGAACTTGTAAAAGAACCTGTGGATCATCCAATGATAAGGCCTTCAATAAACGCCGTGGCAGAGACATATGATCTGGCAGAAAAAGAATCTGAGATGGCAACTGCAAAATCATCCATAACAGGTTTGCAAGTTAACAGATTTTTACACATTGCAGAAAGTGCAGATGATCTAGTAAATCAAAATAAAATGCAGAGAAAACTTGGCCAGCTTACTGGAACGTGTTTCCAGAGATGTGTAGGAATGGATGCACTAAACTCATTATATTCTGTTACTTTTGAAATTGATGAAAAACACAAGACCGATTATCATAAGCGACTAGTCGAATTTATCAAGATGATTCAGCAAGAGAATTTTGTCATAGGTGGTGCGATGACTGATCCAAAGGGAGACAGAAGCAAAGCACCTCATCAACAAGAAGATCCAGACGTATTTTTACACGTAGTAGAAAAAAATGACAAGGGAATATTTGTTACAGGTGCCAAGGCTCACCAGACAGGTTGTATCAATTCACACTGGATTATAGTCATGCCAACAATGAGATTGTTGGAAGGTGACAAAGATTATGCAGTGGTTGGTGCAATGCCTGCTGATGCTCCAGGAATTACATACATCTACGGACGTCAATCTTGTGACACAAGAAGCATGGAAGATGGAGATATCGACGCAGGAAATGCAAAGTTTGCAGGCCAAGAGGCACTCATGGTCTTTGATCGAGTCTTTATTCCGTGGGATAAAGTATTCATGTTTGGCGAGTATGAATTTGCTGCAATGTTGGTAGAGAGATTCACATGTTATCATAGAAGAAGTTATGTATGCAAGACCGGTCTGGGTGATGTTTTAATTGGTGCAGCTGCTGCAATTGCTGATTACAACGGAGTTCCTGATGTTTCTCACATACGAGACAAATTGGTAGAGATGACTCATCTTAACGAGACAATTTATGCAACTGGTATTGCTTCTTCATCACAAGCTCATCGCACCAAGTCCGGTGTATGGCTAAATGATGACATGCTGGCAAACGTCACCAAGCATAATGTAACTAGATTCCCGTATGAAATAGGCAGACTTGCACAAGATATTGCAGGTGGTCTTGTTGTCACACTTCCGTCTGAAAAAGATTTGAAAAATCCAACTACAGGTCCAATGCTGAAAAAGTACCTCAGGGGACGAAAAGGTGTTGACGTCGAAAACAGAATCAGAATATTGAGATTAATTGAAAATATGACCTTGGGAAGAAATGCAGTAGGATATCTAACTGAATCAATGCATGGTGCAGGCTCACCACAGGCACAAAGAATACAGATTGCACGTCAGATGCAGCTTGGATACAAGAAAAAACTTGCCAAAAACCTTGCAAGCATCAAAGAAAATTCTGAACCAGAATCTGAACAATCAGATTATTTCCAACGCGTATTCAAGATAAGAAAATAATTAAAAATTTACTAGAGATTTTATTTTGAGCTAGAATCTTTATCTGTACTTGATTCATCATTTGCTTTAGTTTCAGACGAGTCTGAATTTTCTGTAAGGTATGACTTGTCACTTGACAAATTTTCATCTATGCTAGATTTGCCGATCTCCTTATCCGAATTCTTTGCTTTATCTTCATCTGACAATTTTTCTATCTCTGACTTTGGCTTGCCAAATTGTTTTACTAGCATTACTCCAACAATGACTGCTATTATGATGTAATTGATTGGAGGTGTAAGTATTCTTGTCACGTAGCCTATCTGGGGTATGACGTAAACCACTTTTCCGATATAGTCATTTTTTGTTATTGGAAAGTCAGTTCCAGGTATGGATCCAGGATTTGCATCTCCTTTTGTCCTAATTACCAGAGGATCCTTGTTTAGTATCTCGGCAACTCTGTGAACTATTACCTTGTCGTGTCCATCTGGTCTATTGAATACTATGATATCTCCAACTTTTAATTGATCAAAATTAACGTGTCCCTGAACAACAATCACATCAAAAATTTCCAGGTTTGGTATCATGCTTCCACTTGACACTACATAAAATGGATTTTCTGTACCAAACGCTACTCGGAGTCCAATCCAAATTATTGCAATGCCTATTACTACAATTATAATGTCCTTTACGATGCCTGATTTGAGAGAAAGTTTACCCAATTATTTCTAGTTCTTTAAAATCGTAAGATAAATCTTGCTTAACAATGTAGAGTTACTTTAACTTGTTACCGCAACTTTCGCAGAATTTAGAACCCTGGCTATTGGTATAACCACACTTACATTTTAAATTATTTTCAAGCGAACCTCCAAGCAACACAATTTCGCCAATTTTTTTTATGTCATCCCACTTTATTGTAACATCTGTTCCATCATTTCTTGTTACAACCAGTACTATGCTGGATTGATCTGGTTGAATACCCATCTCCTTGACTATTCCAACTTTTCTTGCTTCAGTATCATAAACCCCAAGACCTGTGATTGAACTGAATGTCTTGACACTGGTAGATGCTTTTGGTTGTTCTTGTAATTCAAAACTTTGTGTTGGCTGTGGCGGTGTTACACTATTTGTGCTAGAAACAGGTATTGCAGCTCCAACTGATGCTGTTTCATCAGGCTTGCTAAAGTTTCTATATTCTGCAAGAACTGATCCGCATGTAGTACACACATATTGTCCCTTTTCTAACAGAACAAGATTTTCTGCAACTATTTCATTAGGGTTTTCATATTCTATTTTTGGACTTCCTTCATATTCTTTCTCGCATGTATTGCAATAATATTTGGAAATTTTTTCTGAATCAAGACGGCCAACGGGAGCAAGAAACAAGTCAGGTCCACCCAAGTTGCCCTTTCTTTGTTGATCATCATTTACTGTTGCCATGATAAAACCTCCAGATCCTCTTAATTTTTTTAATCGAAGTTCACTGCTCATACTTTAATCTACATAAATCTCAGATAATTATGTATATCATTTTGATGGGTCAAATCTATGCCACATATCGGAGCAAGAGATTATACAATTTCCAAAAATAATCAGATTTTTTTCAATATTTTGGAAAGAGTTATTAGAGCCAGAGGGGTACGTTAAACAAAAATTGACGGAAATAGGTGATCGAACTTTTCTCTGTCGTTTCAATAAAAAGATGATGAATAAATTTGACAAAATTTGAAGAATTAGGACTAAAGGACACCATACTCACTGCACTTAATGAAATGGGTTTTCGCGAACCATTCCCCATTCAGTCAGGGGCAATTCCGGTACTTCTTTCAGGTCAGGATGTCATAGGTCAAGCACACACTGGAACTGGAAAGACAGCTGCATTTTCACTACCGATAATCCAAAATGTAATACCAAAAGGTGGAATACAGGCACTCATCATAGCTCCAACAAGAGAACTTGCAGTACAGATATCTGATGAAATTGTAAAATTTTCAAGGCACTCTGGAATACGAAGTGTAACAATCTACGGTGGTCAAAGCATGAATGTACAACTACAAGAACTTCACAGGGGAGTAGAGATTGTCGTTGCTACACCTGGACGTCTTATTGATCACATCAAGCGTGGCTCCATAAAACTACAGAAAGTAAAGTGGGTTATACTTGATGAAGCCGATACGATGCTTGACATGGGATTCATTGAAGATATCAAATTCATCTTGGATCTGGTTCCAGAAGATCACGTCAATGCACTATTTTCTGCTACCATGCCAGCTGCAATATTGATGCTGGCAGAAAAATACATGAAAAACCCACAAAAAATATTCATCGATTCCGATGATCTAAGTGGAGAAGGAATTGAACAAGCATTTCTTGTAATTAAAGACAGGGAAAAAACAGATTATCTATTCAAATTTATCAAAGAAAATGGTGCTGGCCAGGCAATAGTGTTTTGTTCTACAAAGGATAGAACAAGAAGAGTTGCCCATGAGCTTGAACAAGGAAGATTCAACGTAGTCTCAATTCAAGGAGACATGTCCCAGTTTAGAAGAGACAAGGCAATGTATATGTTTAAGAAAGGAAAAGCAGACATTTTGGTAGCTACTGATGTAGCAGCAAGAGGTATTGATGTACCAAAAGTTGCATTGGTGATAAACTATGATGTTCCAAACCAAGACATGGTGTACTTCCATAGGATTGGAAGAACTGCACGTGCAGGAGAAAAAGGTAGAGCAATCACTCTAGTATCTTATTCTTCAATTGGCGATTTCAAGGCAATATCTAATCAAACCAAGGTCCAAATGAAAGATCTAAACAAAGAACTAGGAATTGTAGTCAACATTCCAGATCCACTAAAGAGAGAAGTAAGTCACAGGAGAAACTTTAGATCTGGCGGTGGTGGCTACGGTAGATCAGGAGGCGGCGGAGGTTATGGTAGATCTGGTGGTGGCTATGGAAGAAGTGATGATAGAAGAGGAGATCGCAGAAGATCAGGCGATAAAAACTATTACGGCTTGAGAAGTCGCTGGTAGAAAAACCGTTCAATATATTTAGGGATTCAGAATTTTATAATACATGGATAAAGCAAAACCTGTAAATTCACAGAACTGGGAAAAAGAGGTTATATCTTCTCAAATTCCTGTGTTTGTAGATTTTTGGGCTGAATGGTGTGGCCCGTGCAGGATGGTAAGTCCTGTAATCGAAGAGCTAGCCGGTGAATATGCAGGAAAGATCAACTTTGTCAAGGTTAATGTTGATGAAAGCAACGAACTTGCATCAAAGTACAATGTCTTTAGCATACCAACACTAGCATTATTCAGCAAGGGCCAAGTTGTAGCACAACAGGTAGGCGCCGCATCAAAGGGCTCCTACAAGAATATGATAGACAACGCTCTTTCAAAAATCTAAACCTCATTTCTTCTTTTTTCGATCTAAAATAATTAATACCGGTCAAGGAAAACAGTCCACATGTCATTTGGAGATATTGATACACTAAACCTTCTATTTGACAAACTACAGAATCTGCTAAATGACACCCAAGGATACTATGAATCATTTCTTGATGCAAATACTATGTACAAACAAGGAAAATTAACAGACAAGGAATTCTTTGAGAAGCTGGGAGATTACGTAGTATCATATTCATCATTAGAGTTTTTGTCTGTCAAAGTAATTTTTGAGCTAAAAAAATCACTTGACAAGATAGCAGGTGGTCGCTCTTCTGGTGGTTCTACTATGGCAAGCCCAATGCCTCCAGGCATGGGACCGCAAGCATCACATGTGGCAGTATCTACCTTGCCAGGACCTGGACAGCCTCCATCAATTATATCGGCCGCTGCAGCTTTTTCAACACCTGGTGAGCTTCCTAGACCTGATCCGTCCTTGTTGCCAAAACAAAGCTCAGGTGGTCCTGTATGCAATTCTTGTGGATCTGCTCTAAAGGCTAATGCTAAATTTTGTTCTAAGTGTGGAAATAAAACATAATAGAGAAAAAAAATTCTGATATTGTTAGTCTTGGTTTGCGCCACATTCTGTGCAGAATTTTGCAACCAAAGATAATTTTGAACCGCACTCTGGGCAAAACTTTGTGTTTGTTTCAGTAGGTGTACCAACACTGCCATACAGACCGCCCATAGTCTTCATTGCACCAGTTGGCACAAATGTATCATCATCTACTAGAGGTGTTGGGGCAAAATCTTTCTCTTCTACAAAATTCATTATCCTAGGCATCTGCTGACCTGGATTTTTTGGATCAGGTACCATGTCACCGAGCCAAAATGCAAATCTAGTCAATGTAAGCTCTGGCGTAGAAAAGGTCAATGTATGACTTGACATGTAATCATCTGCTGCTGTCTTGCCGTTGAATACTTTCATCAAATGCACTAATTGGAATAGCTGTATATTGTTTTTTGTTTAATGGTGGACCGAGGGGGATTTGAACCCCCGACTTCCGCGTTGCGAACGCGGCATCACTACCACTAGACTACCGGCCCTTTTGTTATCAAGAATACCAACTGCTTTTATCTATTTACTCAAAGAATAATACTAGGTTTTCAATCCAAATTCCTGATGACTGTTGATGCTGTAATTACAGGGTCACACGTTATTCTTCAAAATGGAATGGTGGACAAGAACATTGTCATAAACGAAGGCAAAGTTGTTGGCCTAACAAATGATGTTCCACAATGTGATCATAAAATAAAAGGAGATGGTCTAGTCTCACTTCCTGGAATAATTGATCCTCACATACATTATGGTGTGTATTCACCAATTGACGAAGCTGCAATCACGGAATCAAAAGTGGCGGCAATAGGAGGTGTTACTACAATGATTCGGATGCTCAGGCTGAGCGGTTCGTACAAGAAAAATCTAGACTCACAGCTTGAGGCAAGCTCAAAAACTCATTATGTTGATTATTCAATCCATGCCTCAATACTTTCCAAGAGTCAAATCAATGAAATGGAATTTTGTAAAAGCAGGGGTATAACGTCATTTAAGATATACATGAATCTTGGCGAAGAAGTGGGTCATGTCTACATGGACATGCAACCAGGAGAAAAATCTCTGCGGGAAGAAAGAGTGGAAATGACAACTGACATGATTGAAAAAATAATTGAAAAAGCAGCAGCTCTGAATTGCCAAGTTCTTGTTCATGCTGAAGATTACCAAATGTGTTCTTGCGGAATAAAGACTGCAAAAGAGAAAAGAATGGATGGACTTGGAGCATGGTCTCAAAGCAGGCCTGTAGAATCTGAAGTCAAGTCAATTACTACTATATCACAAATTGCAAGAAAGTTTGGCTGCAATCTTTATTTTGTTCATATTGGATCGCGTGCTGCAATTGACGCAATATCTAAAGAAAAGAAAAATGGAACCAAGATTCACGTTGAAACATGCCCTCACTATCTTACATTATCATATGAATCCCAAAAAGGATATCTTGCAAAAGTTATGCCTCCTATACGCTCTTCTCAGGATATGGAAACTGTGTGGCATGAGGTACAAAGTGGCAGAATGGATACAATAGGAACAGATCATGTTGCAAATAGACTGAATCTAAAGCTTGGCGGAGAAAACGTATGGAGTGCACTTGCTGGATTTCCAGGAATGGGAACAATGGTTCCCATACTACTGAGCGAGGGTGTCAACAAAGGAAAAATAAATCTCCAACAATTTTCAAACATGACAAGCTACAACACGGCACAAATATTTGGAATGTATCCAAAAAAAGGAATAATCCAAAAAGGCTCTGATGCAGATATTGTTCTAGTTGACTTGAAAAAGGAAGCAAAAGTGTCTTCTGTAGACATTGATGGATTTTCTGATTATAATGTCTATGAGGGATGGAATCTCAAAGGATGGCCTGTTAAGACAATTGTTCGAGGAAATGTAATAGCTGAAGATTTCAAGATAATTGCAAAACCTGGTTATGGCAAGTTTGTTTCAAGGCCACAAACCTGACTTGAAAATTTTTATTAAATTGTTATAAAGCCTGATTTTACTGCTGACAGTGCAATGTTTAGGCCAAACAATGCAAATGTTACGGCATATATCGATATCATGGAGCCTTTCAATATTTTTTCAGATACCTTCTTTTCAATTATTGTATGAATGAACTTACCTCCATCCAATATCGGTAATGGTAACATGTTGAATATTCCTATGAAAAATGACAGCATCCATAGCCACAATAAAAACATGAAGACTTCTGGACTCCAGTGAATGTAATATGGAACTACGGGCTGGTATGATGGCAAAGCCGCTCGCAAAATTCCAAGCATTCCCTTTTGTGGATCGGTTGTAGATGGGGTAGTGACAACAGGAATCTGCAAAGTTTTTCCATCCCTTATTACGGTGACCATGGCAGTATCTCCTGCCTTTAATTTTACCTTGGCAAAGTCTTGGGGCAGAACAATGGGATTTCCATCTATTGCGTTTATGATGTCGTCTTTTTGCAATCCTGCTTTTTCAGCTCCTGATCCTTGTGTAACTGAGACTATGGGAACTCCAAGAGGCTGATTATAAAACACACCTTTGATTGGGTCTGGCATGATAAGTGCAAATGATGGATTGAATATCAACAGTCCTGCAATTATAAACGAAAACAAAACGTTTGATGTTGCGCCTGCTCCAATTACTCTAAGACGTGAGAGTTTTTTTGCCTTGACAAATTCTTCCTCGTCAGGCTCTACAAATCCTGCAAATAGCGCAATAAAGACTGCAAATCCTCCGGTCTTGATTTTTATCTTTTCTAGCGTGGCAACAATTCCATGTGCACCTTCATGAATCACCAGTACGATTGGAACAGAAAGCAAAAAGTATGCAATGTTTGAGGTTGACTGGATTGTAACTCCTGGTATCAGTACGGTCATCTCAGAGAATGATTCTGGCTTTACAAAAAAGTTTGACAGGTTTGATGCAAGATACCAAAATGCAGCCCCCATCATAACAAAACCTAGAACCACACTTGTGTTGGCAAAGATTCTAGTTGCGCGTTGGGTTCGGCTCAAGATTCTTGTAAGTATCAGTTGTACATTCTGGTTCTTGTATGTAAGACTGTATGGTTTTATCTCAAATCCATGTTTGTCAAGCTTTGAGATTTTTGCAGCTGCAAATACAATGACCCATGCAATCAAAACATAGATGATAGAGTTATGCGTTAAAAATTCAAAAGCCAAATTAATTGATACTCTTTTTAGTCAGGGCAAATTTATCAGTTGCTATGGGAATTGTTCTAGTTTCAACATATCCTGACAAAAAATCAATTTCTAGAATAGCACATGTTGTAGTGGAACAAAAACTGGCAGCTTGCGTCAACTATACAAAAATAAACTCTATTTATTCATGGAAAGGCAAGATTGAAGATGCCGAAGAATTTCTTGCACTTTTTAAAACTACAGCAAAATCAAAACAAAGACTCAAAGAAGAAATAGCAAAATCTCATCCATATGATGTACCAGAGATTGTAGAGCTCAAGATGGATAGTGTCAGTGTACCATACATGAAATGGCTCGAAGAATCAACTCTGGGGAGCAAACCTAAGAAGCGAAATAACGCCTCCAAGAGATGAGACCCGTAACCCTGCATCTGTGGTAGAATCTACTGCATAAACTTCAACTCCTTTTGATTCGACCTGGTTGAGAAATTCTATTATCTTATCTTCGTCTTGTTTTTCAAAGATCTTGTCTGAAAATATCAGTGACTCTACTGCGCCAATCTCATTTGCCTTTGCAGTCTCCTCAAAGCCCATGGTAAACTTGTTGCTTTTCTTGTTGGCCCTTGCCATGGTCTCATCTAGTATGGCAGAAACTTTGGCAATCTTGCTTGTGTCAAGTGTCTGCTTCATTATGTCAGACTTGATGAAAGTGTAGATCCCGTCCTCGCCAGAAGAGTCTATTCCGTCAACTATCTGTATCTTGTGTCCCTTGATTGACGGAACTTCTAAAAGAAAATTTGCCAATCTTTTTTTGGTCTCACCCGGACCAAATATCACAATACTATCAGCATCTCTTATCAAAGTTGAGATTGCACTCTGGACAACTTTAAAAAAATCTTGTATATTGAATTTAGACTGGTATCTCTTTCCGCTTGCACCAGAATACATGTTTGGTAAAAGTTTGAGATGTGTCCCACTTAATCTTCCCAAGCCGCAGTCTGTTGTATCTATTGCAACAAGAAGAAACGTACTACTGTCTTTTTTTCCAAAGATCAATTTTTGTTCAATATCACTCCAACTTTTCTTGACAAGTGTAACTGCATCACCGATTTTTAGTGTCAGGGAATGGTGCGATCCCTTGCTTACTGATGGATTGTCTGACTCTGCTATTGTACCCTGGACTCGTAGTCTATCAACTACCTCATCAATAGAAATTTTTTCAACATCAAGTGCTATGCGAATCTTGATTCTTTCTCCCTTGTCAGGTCTTGAAAAATCCTTTTCTTGCTTGACAGCTCGTGAAGTGTCCCCCGTCACCCTGTCTCCTTTGGCTATCACACGTCGTAGTGTAAAGAGATCGTCTGATTCCTCTGGTATGAGGGCAATCGCATTGTCATCTATTTTTTTAATAATCAATCTAATACCTTTACAGAACTATAATAAAAAAGAAAAGTAATCTAGTTTGTTAACTCGTCCGTCTTGGATTCCTTCTTCTCTTCTGCCTTTTTTCTCAAATAGTTCTGGACCCATTCCTGTGTTATGACTCCAGATTCGGTCAAGTTAACAAGCGTGTTGGTTGAAGCCTCACCCACTACTTTGCCAGTGTTTCTTCTTACCTGTCTCCATTTTAGATTTGTATTGCCACTTTTTGACGAGTATATGATGCCAAGTACCTCTTTTGCGTTTACAAAAGTCATGTCTCGAATCTTTTTTAAAGTAACCTTGTCTGCAGCCTCTACATAAATTGGACCAGGCGTTGTCTCACGTTCTGGGAACACTTCGTAATCTTCCAAGTAACTTTCAGGAATAAACGAGTTACAGGTGCTTAGGATTACAAACTTCCTAAAACTTTCAAGAGAACACGTTGCATCTATTGCTACCATTTGTGTAAACAATGCTCTCGCCTTTTATCAAGCTTCTTGAAAGACTCAAGTATGAACAAACAAGATTGTTAGCTGCAGGCGTTGATGACCAAATCCCTTTGATTTGATGAGAAGGATCTTGAGTTCTGAGCCTGCACTGGATTTTTATCGATAAATGATTCTATTGTTATCATGAAATCACACACTGAATATCTTACATATGAAGTTCCATCAAGACGAGGATTTGTAAATATCACACCAGAGATAAGAAAAATAATTCAAAAAAGTGGAGTCAAAGAAGGTCTTTGTCTTGTCAATGCAATGCACATTACTGCAAGTGTCTTCATAAATGATAATGAAAGTGGATTACACCAAGACTATGAAAAGTGGCTAGAAGAGATCGCACCACATGAACCTGTATCACAATATGAACATAACAATACTGGAGAAGATAATGCTGATGCACATTTGAAGAGGCAAATAATGGGAAGAGAAGTTGTAGTGGCTATAACAAAAGGCCAACTTGATTTTGGTCCATGGGAGCAGATATTCTATGGAGAATTTGACGGCAAGAGACCAAAACGTGTTCTAGTTAAAGTGATAGGCGAATAGATTTTAGGATAAAGAACCTCGCTTCTGGGCTCCTTCTTCTAGTGGTTTTAGTTTGAAACTTTGTTCATGATTCTGTGCACCATGACTGCATTTTACGCAACCTACCTTGAATCCGTTGCTGTCCTTTACAAAAGTCTCGCAACCACAAAAACAAGTCATTTGATTTTATGTTCCATCTCTCTGATATAACTTATTTCAATTAGTTCTTGCAACAATTTCCGCGTGGAATGTCATTATCATGCGGGCATTTTCTTGGATGCTTGAGCATTGTACATAGTGCATCTGTGAATTGTGCATTCATGTGATGTTCTATGCCACAAACCATCTCCTCATCAATGTCTACCTTTAGGGCACTATCCATGAGTACCTCAAGCAACCTGCTGTTTCGCATCATGTTAGAGCCTATCTCTTCACCGTTCTTGGTAAGAGAGACTCCACTTTTATTATAATTTACAAGCTTTGACTCGTTTAGTTTTTTTAGCATCTGGACTACACTTGGCTGTCTTACGTTTAGCATCTTGGCAATGGTACTAATTTTTACGGGATTCCCATCTTCTTTGATGTGCCATATTGCCTTGAGATACATCTCGACATGTTCTGCTTCTGCAGTTCCCACAAACAAGACTTCTTGATCTTTCATAATTGATATCTCATTTACTTGATTTTACATCTTTTGATTCTTTTAGCAAATATTCAAAATATTCACGGGCAAAGCCTGCTAGGCCAGAATGGTCTGCCCATATGGCAACTGCTTCCTTTGTTCCTGTAGTACCAAGCTCCTCGCCAAGAAGCAAAACAACATATCTTTTGTCGGAAATGATTCCTCCACCAAAGAGACCCTTCTTTACTTTTACCGTAGCCAGCCTTGATAATGACTTTAACGTGTCGCCTTCAACATCTTCTGAAACTAGAATTGTAATGTCTACTCCCCTGTCATGCAATAATCTAATCTTTGGCAAGGCTTCCTTTGCCAATTCTTCTGCAACTTTGGGAATGGCAATCATGACCTCGTTTCTACATGAATCTACCATCTCGAGGATCTTTGTTGCAATGTTTATCACACCTGAAATTATCCAAATGTCTGGACGCTCGCTTATCCCGCTCTGTTCATAAAGTGGAGTGAGTTCCTTGAGTACGATATTTTCATTATTTCTAAATTCAGTCTCAAACTGTTGCTTTGATGTCTGGATTGCAGTGGCAGGCGATTTTGCAAAATATTGAGTAGGTCTTGAATCATCAGAACCTATCCACCCCTTCTCCTCCAGGGTGCCTAGAACCTCATAAATTTTTGAGTATGGCACACCAGATTTCTGACTAAGATCAGAGGCAGTAATGGGACCTGTTTTTAAAAGTGAAGAATATGTCTTGATCTCATAACTTGTGAGGCCTATCTTTTCCAGTGATTTTCTTGCCTTGTCAGAGAGACTCATCTCTATGATCGGAGGCTCTTTTGATATATATGTCTAGGATCGAGTTTTTCATGAGGAATGATCTACCTATTCATCTGGTGTCTAGTAGGAAATTGATTAAATACTATCTCCTAAGATATGCGTATAAGACATGGAATTAATTCAGATATCTAATCAGAAGACTCCTACTCTAGGAAAGAAATCAACTATAAGATTTACCCAGAGTATCTGTCCTGAATGTAACATGATACTTGACGCAGAGGTCTTTGAGAGAGATGGCAAGGTCTTCATGACAAAGACTTGTCCAACACACGGAGAATGCGAAGAACTCTATTTTGGCTCTTATGACATGTACAAAAAATTCAGTACCTACTGGATTGACGGAAAAGGTGCACATGCTCCAAACGTAATGATTGACAAATGCTCTTGTCCTAACAACTGTGGTCTGTGTTCTAATCACTTGTCCCACAGTGGACTAGCAAACATGATAGTTACAAATAGATGTGATCTTACATGCTGGTACTGCTTCTTCTATGTAAAGAAAGGACTAGAAGGTGCATACATGTATGAGCCATCACAAGACCAAGTAAGAGCAATGATGAAGACACTACGAGCCGAAAGACCAATTCCAGGTAACTCAATGCAGATTACTGGTGGTGAACCAATGCTCAGAGAAGATATCGTTGATGTCATCAAAATAATGAAAGAAGAAGGTGTTGATCACATCCAGATGAACACAAACGGAATCAGATTTGCACTAGATCCAGAAGCAATGAGAGAAGTAAGACTAGCAGGTGTAAACAATCTTTATCTTAGTTTTGACGGTGTAACTCCAAGAACGAATCCAAAGAATCACTGGGAAATTCCATATGCACTAGAGAGTGCAAGAAAGACAGGAACTACAGTAGTATTTGTTCCAACAGTTATCAAATCAATCAATGACCATGAATTAGGTCCGATTATCAGATATGCTCAAAAGAATCTCGATGTTGTCCATGCAGTAAACTTTCAACCAGTATCATTGACTGGAAGAATGGGAAAGAAAGAACGTGAAAAATACCGTATCACAATACCAGACTGCATACAAAGAATTGAAGAGCAGACACAAGGTGAAGTAACAGTAGATGACTGGTTCCCAGTTCCAAGTTGCATGCCACTAACAAACGTAATTGAAGCATTCTCTAGCAAACCAAAGTATGAACTCTCAATCCACTTTGCATGTGGTGCAGGAACATACATCTTTGAAGATGCAGAGACAAAGAAGTTTGTACCATTGACAAGATTTGCTGACATTCAGGGAATGTTAGAACTCTTTGAAGACAAGGCAGAGGAAATCAAGTCTGGAAAGAACAAATATTTCACAATGCTCGAAGTAGTAAGAAAATTGTCCAGCTTTATCGATAAAAAGAAACAGCCAGCAGGTCTTGACTTGGCAAAGATGTTCGGTAGCATCTTGATGAAGAGATCATTCAACTCTGTAGGTTCATGGCATGTCAAGGGATTATTCTTGGGCATGATGCACTTCCAGGACAAGTACAATGAAGACCTTGAAAGACTCCAAAGATGTGACATTCACTATCTTACACCAGACTTGAGAATCGTTCCATTCTGTGCCTTTAACGTAATTCCAGAGTGGTATAGAGACAGAATCCAAAAGAAATATTCCATCTCAGTAGAAGAATGGGAGAAGAGAGTTGGAGTAAAACTCGAAGATGGTCTATACAGAGGAATCATGAGAAGGGGTTCAGGTGACGAGCTTGCAGCAGGCTGTGCAAAGAGTCAGATGATGCATGAAGCATCACAAGCCTTGTCTTAGAAAAATCATCTTCTAACTTTTCATCTAATACCTTAATAGAAGTTAATCTAGATTTTCTGTATATTGAAAATACTGATTGTTTCACCGACACATCAAGGAATTGGAGGAGTGGCAAGACATGTTCAGGGACTGGTAAATTTCCTGAAACAAAATGGACATCAAGTGGATATTATTTCATCTGAGAATACATTTACAATTCCAGTTAGAAAATTAAAAAACCCGAGTTTTATGATATCTTCCTTTTTGAAGACTAGATTCAAAAAAGACTATGATATCATACATGCGCAAAATCCTCCTGCCGCTCTTGCACTAAAAGGAGTGCATGCAAAAAAAATTCTTTCTTTGCATGGGGTGCATCATGAACAGGTTGAACTTTTACATGGAAATACAGTAGGCGAAGTGGCAAAAGGTTTTGAAAAACATGCACTGAGCTGGGCTGATACAATAACAGTATCATCACATGAGTTGTATGATCATTATACAAAAATGGGATATACGGTACACTATCTTCCAAATGCTATGGATATTTCTTCTCTGCCAACTGGTACTGATAGAAGATATGAAAAGCAGATAGTCTATGCTGCAAGAATGTCAAGAGAAAAGGGTATAATTGACATACTCCAAATGGCGCAAAAACTCCCTGATGATATTCATCTCTTACTCTTGGGAAGTGGTCCTGAAGAAGATCTTGTAAAAAAGGCATGTGAGAACAAGAAGAATCTTCATTTTCTTGGATATCAAGAAAAACAAAAAACAATCGAAATCATGCGTGGGTCTGACATTGTTATACAGCCTTCTATAATGGAAGGAGGACTAAGCTATACTAGACTTGAAGCAATGGCTTGTAGAGTACCTCTAATTTCTACTACTGCTGGAGGGAGTAAGGATGTTTTACGTCATATGGAAAATGCATACTTGATAAACCCTAACGATCCAGAAGGATTACTGAAAGCAATTCTAGAATTAATGAATAACCCACAAAAAAGAAAATCTATTGCTGAAAATGCATATCAAACAGTAAAAAAATATGATTGGAGTGAAATAGGTAAAATGTATCTAAAATTGTATGATGATGTATTAAAACTCAGAATATGAAAACTAAGATTATAAAAACAAAAATTTCCTGATGATTTAATATGACGCTTAAAGATAGGATTACACACGAAAAGTTATGAATTTTATAATAACCGGTGGTGCAGGTTTTATCGGAAGCCATCTTGCAGAATATCTTGTTAGTAAAAAGCATCATGTTACAGTGATAGACAATTTTCACGTTGGAAGACATGATAATCTAATTAATATTAAAAATGATATTGAAATTATTAAACTCGATATATTAAACTATGAAAAACTCAAAAAAGTGGTAACAAACACTGATGGCATATTTCATCACGCTGCATTAACTTCTGTTCAAGATTCTTTGATTCAAAAAGATGAATATTATAAAGTCAATGTTATGGGTACTGAAAATATTTTAAAACTTGCAAGCCAATTTGGATTCAAAGTAATATTTGCAAGTACCGCAAGTGTATATGGTAATCCAAAAAAAATTCCCATCATGGAGAATGTTACAAAAAAACCTCTTAATCCTTATGGTGCAACCAAATTAAGAGGAGAAAAGTTATCGATAAAATATGCTAAAAAAGGAGTTTCTGTGATTGCACTAAGATATTTCAACGTATATGGGTTACGACAGAATAGAAACTATGCAGGTGTTATTACAAAATTCCTTGATAAAATTAAAGATAAAAAACCGCCGATAATTTTTGGTGATGGCTATCAAATAAGAGACTTTGTATACGTCGGTGATATTGTTAGGGCTAATTTGTCAGCAATGACAAGTAACTTAAAAACTGGATTCATTAATATTGGTTCAGGAAAACCGACTTCTGTTAGTAATCTTGCTATATTGATGATAAATTTGTCAGGTTATGAGATGAATCCAGTATATCGAAAATCTAGATCTGGTGAAATTAATGAAAGTTTAGCTGACATAAGTTTGGCTAGTAAATTACTTGATTGGAAACCTAAAACTCACTTGAAGAATTGGCTAAAAAAAATTATGATTTGATATTTTACATTCAGTATTACACAGATTCCATTTGTGATGGTAAATTTTTTAACAGATGCCTAAATCTAAAATAATTTTCAAGTTTATTATTTTTCTATCATTTGAAATTTGGAATAATCAATCTTGTAAATTTTTAAATGATATTTGAATCCGTAGTCTGCTGAATCAAATATCTTAATTAAATATGGAAAATGGTCATCGTGATTTAATATGTCTGCAAAAAATGATGGTCTATTATTACTATTGTCTATTACTAGATGAGTTAGACCATGATCTTTTCCATATTGAATGTATGCCTCTAGAGTGCTAAACCCTTCAGTTGCAATCTGTTTCGGTCCTTCAGAAAGTGAAGTACTTAACGTTGGAAAGTTTGTATTTGTAACTCCTGTAACCAAAAGATATTTTGATTCAGGAGGGTACGGGTTAATCCCTGTAGTATAATTTGCTACATAATGTGACAGAGTGAAAGCTTCTTTTTCATGTTCATTATTTATTTTGAGAGTAAGAAAAGCAAATGAAGTAATGATTATGCCAATGATTATTATGATCATGAGTGTGTTTTTCACTTTAAATCTCTGCCCGATTTCTTTTATTGCTATAACTGATAAGATACTAAAAAATGGAAATAATGGAAAAATAAAACGAACATCTTCGGCTAATTCAAAATATGCATAAAAAATAGCTGGAATCATACATGCAATTATGATTATTATTGTAAGATCCTTCTTCTTTTTTTCCTTAAATATTAAGTATATTCCAATAGGCACAAAAAGAATGAAAGTAGGAATTAAAGAAGAAAACAAGAATCTGACAAGCATTTCTAATGAGGATATTATGTTATGTGGTGATCCAATATTCCCTCCATAAATAGTAAGTTCATCAGTTGCAGTAGTTAGTCTACTAATCAGAGCATCATTACCAACAGTTTCAATTCTTGTAATGGATATTGGAAGTAATAATAAAACAAAAATACATATGGAGAATAAATAACTTATAATATTTTTTTTACTTCTATTTCGAATAAAAAATAAGATTGATAATGCTAGTAAAACTCCAAATCCTTCTGTTCTTATCATAGTTGCAAATGCAACAATTGCAAAAGAAATCCATGTGATCTTCTCTTCATTTCTAAAAAATAATGCCAAGGATGTTGTAATTAATAATATAAACAAAGGATCTGTAATCCCAAGTAGAGAATTTTGTATGATGTGGGGTTCTAATACAAATAATGCAGAGCCTAATATTGCATAAGATTTATCAAAGAATTTTCTACAAAGAAAATAAACTGGAACTAGAGTTGACACAGAAATTATGATGCTTATGAATCGTTGGAGATTCATATACTCTAGAAAATTATTGAAGTGAAAAATTTTGAAGATGAATGATAGTATGATGGGCCAACCATTATTTGAAATAGTGTTTATGGTAGGTAGATGTCCCAAAATATTGGTATCTATAGCATATCGAAAGTATTCATATGCATCTAGAGTTACAGGAAGTTTCCATGGAAAGAAATACAGTCTAAGAAAAATAGCTATGATGCCAATTGTGAACAGAGAAAAAAATGGATTTCTAAATAAAATATTTAATTTTTTTTCTATGGGCTCCATGTTTGAAATATTGACAATGAATTGGGTAGAATTTAAGGTGTAATTTTCTGAATTAATTTCTGGACCAGGTTCTAATTTTTCATGTGTGTTCAAACCTCTTTTAAAATAACGATCTGCTGATATCAGATAAATTGCCTCTGAAGTTGCTGCTAATACAAGTGCACCAGCAACTCCATTAATTCCGTATATTTTTCCTAATATTACAATGGCAGAAATTTGTACTAGTATGTATATTCCAGAACCTACAAGTACAACTTTACTCTTTTCTGTCCCAAGAAATCTTGAAATGTACATGAGATTTATTGTAAGTGGTATTATTGCTAAACTGACAATCTGAATTATTCTTGTTGCTTCAGTGAATTTTGGAAATATCATTGGGAGTATTTTTGGTGCTAAGAAGACTCCTAAAATTGCAAGAATTATCGATACAATTATGGTAATTTTCTTTAAAATTTTATTTGGATTACCACTTGCATCATGTGGTAATGTATATTGATAAACTACTGAAGGTATTAGGCTCAAAAGTGATAGAAATTGAGTTCCTAATTGATAGTTACCAAGTAAAGCAAAACCAAGCATTGGTGCGATGAATAACTTATCAGTATTTCCACTAAATGTTCTTGATAGATCTAATACGTAACTATTAATCATGAATCCCTTATGTGACTTTAAAACAGAAAAGTCAAGTTTTGATTCTTTAAATCCTTTGTATATTCTGGATACATACGGAAAGAATGATACTGCAAATCCAACTATTACTCCATTAGGTCCTAACAGGAAATAGAATCCAAGTGCTAATCCTACAAAAAGAATTTTTTGGGTTATCATGTATTTCGAATAATCCTTGTACAATTTTCTCCCAAGTATCTCAGCAGTGGCAAGTCCAAAAATTGTGTAACCTATAATGTACAAACTTACACCAAAATTGGCAAACATTATGAAAAGAACAATAGATGAGATGATACTAGCAATGATGGCAATAAAAAAAATCGGTGCTTGAATTTTCTCCCCCTTTGCAGTATAAATTAACAGAGTATTGCCGGTGCCTAGAAATGAAACTACGCTTGCTATACCGGCTATTGCAATGAAATAGCTAACTTCACCATAATGAGTTGTTCCCAATAATGAGGCCAGATAAAACCAAAAAATTCCAGATATTGCATTTGAAATTAAATTTGCAAATCCTATGGTTGATAGGTCTTTGAATCTTTTTATGAGATTCCAGATTTCATTCATTTTATTTACCACGGTATGGGTGGCGAATATACATTGTTATCAATTACTAACGACGTTCCCTTACCACATTAACAAGTGAATAGAGCATTATGGAAGTGACAAGTAATACTGTCCCTATTAGTATAGTTCCTATTCCTATTAGTGCCACATTTGTTATGATTTGCCTTGTTGCAGTAAATGCTTGAATAGTCCAAACTGTGAAAAAAAGTCCAATAGCTAAGAAAATAATTCCAGGAATTCCGTAAAATTTTAGAGGGTGCTCTATTGAAATAAACTTCATAGTGCTAAGTATTACTGATGTACCATGAGAAACTGGATTATGTGTTGAAGTATTTCCTTCATAAAGGACTGTTATAGGAACTTCGCTAATTCTAAATTTCTTATTATTTGCTTTGATTAAAATCTCTGTAGAAACTCCCATTCCATAGTCCGACGGTGTTAACTCTCCTAGTACTTTCTTATTGTATGCACGAAATCCACTTTGAGAATCTGTCAGTTTTATGTTTGTTGTTGCATTTGTTAAACCGGTAATTGTTTTGATTCCAATTTTTCTATATTTTGGTATCTTTGTTGATTGTTCTAAAAATCTTGAACCTATTACAATATCTGATGTATTATTCAGTATCGGTTCTAAGACTTTTGATATATCTTCGATTCTATGTTGTCCGTCTGCATCAAATGTGACAAGCACATCTGGATTGATTTCTCTGGCTTTCAGGAATATGCTTCTAATTGCTCCACCATATCCTAAATTTTTTGGATGATTGATGACAACTGCTCCCATTTTTTCTGCGATAGTGCTAGTCAAATCTGATGAACCGTCATTACATACTATGATTAAATCTGCTACACTTTGTAATTTTATGATAATTCCAGCAATGTTTTTTTCCTCATTATAAGCTGGTATTCCTACTACTATCAAATCGTTCTATCGTTTTCTTTTTCAACGACGTTAAAAATTGTTTTGTTAGTCATACCATTTAGCTAATTTCAAATATTTATTCATAGGCATGTGTTATTTTGAGATGAATTCAATTCCAAAATTATTCTTGAACATAAAATCTCTTAATTAAATACTTGATAACTTTCTCATATTGAAAGCCTTTGATACATATGCTGTTATTCTTTGTTATAATTGAATAATTAATGAAAATGAGTTACTATAACTCTGAGATTATTTCCTTTATTATATGCTGCAGGAACATAATAATCTCTTCCTAGTAACCAAAAAATCATATACCTCAAATGCTCTGATATGGAAACAACTCTAGCTTCGAATGCATCTATCCTTATTATTTTGTAACCTAGTTTATTCATCAACTTTTCTAGACTCAATTTAGTGAAATGGTGAAGATGAGGTTGTGTTTTTATTGAGTGCTCCAGAGTTTCTTTATTCTCACAATTTGGAATTTCTAAAAATAGGATCCCATTTTTTGAAAGAACTTTTTTCAAGTTTTGTAGAACTTCACTATGATTTATCAAATGTTCAAGCACATGAGACATTATTATTACATCAAACTTCTTATCTTGTTTCGTTATGTTTTCTGCAAATTCTATTTCACATTTTCCTTTTTTGATTTTTTTATTTATGATTTGTATATTTTCTTTTGATGGTTCTATTCCATGAACATCAAATCCATGTTTTTCAAACATTTCCAAAACAAAGCCTTCTCCAGAACCTAATTCGAGCATATTTTTTCCTGCTATGTAAGGTTTCAAGTACTTGTACTGAGAACGAGCTAGTGATTTTCTTACTCCTGTAGCTTCAACTATGTGTCTTATTATCTTAGGTAATTTCTTTATGGCATAGGCGTCATCGACTACCCCATCTTTTATTTTTTTATTGTGTATGTTTCTAAAAACTCGCCAATATGTTTCTGAGTAATACTCCTTCATACTATTCTGGTCTTTGTAATCTACAAAATGAACTAAGCAATCTTCACACCTCAATATGGGCAAATTAAAAAAAGAATCATTGTATGCCTGAGTTATGTTTAATGAGTCACAACATTGACATTTGCCTATGCTCTTATCCATTTATTCTACTCATATGGTAGGTGGTGATATATTTTATAGGATGTAAATTGGCTCAAATTATGTATTAGTAATATAGTGATAATTTAGAAAGGTTTTTTGAAAGAGGTTTTGTATTTTGAATTATGAAAATACTGTTGCTTACAAGAAGGTATTCTGGAACGGATGGTCATTCTACTGTAATGAATAATGTAGCTTATGCTCTTCTAGACAAAAAAATAAAACCAGTGATAGGCGCATTAAACTTTTTACAAGATCCTCCTTCACAAATACCAAAATTGAAATTAAGATGGCCAAATGACATAATTGAATTTAATAACTCTGTAAAGGAATATGATCTAATCCATAATTTCCAAACATTATCAAGTTACACTTCCTTACTTACTAACAAGCCATATGTTTTCCATTACTTGGGTATTGGAACTTCATTACAGGGTATTAACCTAAAGTTGTCAAGAATTTTTACAAAAAGATCGATCAGGAAATACTTGGTATCATCAGCTGTCAGTGCAAATGAATTACATCAACTGATTCATGTTAATTCTGATATAGTTCCTTTGGCTATACATCCATCTTTCTTTCGTACTGACTTTAAACCGTTTTCCAGGAATGGTAATCCACAATTATTAACAGTAACCAGAATGATGTCATACAAGAAGAATGAGGAATTATTGTACGGGTTTAAGAAATTTTTAACAATGTTTCCAGATTCTCACTTGCGAATTGTTGGAACCGGACCTCAATGGGATGATCTGCAAAGATTGGTTATCAAATTAGGTGTTTCTTCACATGTTGAATTGCTAGGACAAGTACAACACTCTGATCTTTTGCCCATATATGCCTCATGTGATATCTTTATCTCAACAAGTAGCAAAGAAGCATTTCCATTACCTGTTATAGAAAGTATGGCCGTCGAAAAACCAGTTGTTATTTCTGATATTCCGATTCATCAGGAAATTATTCGTGAATCAAAAGCAGGCGAATGTTATAAAAGTGGAGATTATGAAGATCTTGTAAACAAATTAGTCATGGTATTAAATGATAAGTTTGTGTACATCTCTAATGCAAAAAAATATGCGCAAAAATGGAATTTGGATAATTTAGGAATAAAATTAACTCAGATTTATGATGAAATTTTAAGAAATTAAAAAAGTGTCATTCGAAGACCTTCTTCTAATGTTATCCGCGGTTGCCAATCAAACTTATTTTTAATTTTAGTAATGTCTGCTTTAATTTCATTAATGTATGTTTTCTGGTTCTCATTATAGTTAATATTGAATTTCTTATCTGTTATATCTTCAATATGTTTTACTATGTCAGAAAATGCATATGATATACCTGTACCAACATTAAATGTTTCAAATTTATAATTAACATCCAATATCTTGATAATTAAACTAACAAAATCATCTATATGTAAATAATCTCTTTTACTTTCCTTATTGGTAATAGTTATGTATGTTCCATTTTTAATTGCATCAACTAGATTTGGTATTAAAAAACCAAGTCGCTGAGACTTGCCAAATATATTAAATGGTCTTAATATGGTTACTTTGAGATCAGAATTGTCACTATACGTTTTACATAATAGTTCGCTGAGGTATTTGCTCATTGTATATGGCGTTTGTGGATTAACTGGGTGAATTTCATCAACTGGACAATACTTTGGGTAGCCATAGACATAAGTACTAACAAAAATTAATTTTTTTACCTTTTTCTGGAGACAATATTCTAAAATGTTAAGAGTTGCGGATGTATTATTATCGAAATAATCTGCTAATGTATGTGTATCAACTTGTGGTATTTTACCGGCAGTATGAATTACAATGTCAACAGGTTCAGTATTGACCACTTCATTTCTATTTCTCAAATCTATTATTTTCTCATTAATTTTATCTGTTACAACACAAGATTTTGGTAACTTGTTTATTATGTGTGAACCAATAAAGCCTGATGAACCTGTCACGAGTATTTTCTTATCTGAAATAGAATCTTGTTTCATTATATGTGAATTTCAAAAATTCTTTTAATTTAAAGGCGGTGCTTTCAGTATAAAAGTAATTACACAATAATTGCGTAAACCACATTTTGAACATGATGATCTAGACAGATAATTTGCTTTATCAGGTTTGGAACTTGACAGTGTGTTCATTTTGACTTTAAATATTCATGCTAATACAAGCAATACTATGAAAATTATGATTACAGGCGGTTCTGGTTTTGTAGGTAGTCATCTTTGCGATAAACTGTTACAGAATAAACATGAAGTCATAATATTGACACGAAACGACTCTAAAATCAATAATCTAGGAGGAAATCTAGACAAAATACGTTTAGAGCATGTTGATGTAACCGATTTCTCTAGATTAGAGAGAAGCATTGAAGAAAATAAACCTGATGTAATATTTCATCTAGCTGGGGAAACTTCACACAAAAGATCATTTGAAAAACCTATGTATGATATAGATGTCAATTCAAAATCAACACTATGTATTCTTGAAAAAATAAAGAACTTGAATCTTCAATGTAAATTTATTCTAGGAAGTACCTTCATTGTAATTGGCCGTCCTGAAAAATTACCACTTAACGAAGAAAGCCCTTGTAATCCTACGACAATTTATGGCACAAACCGATTGACAAGCGAATATTTCTGTAAAATATATCATAATGTGTACAACTTGGATACTACAATATTTCGAGTCACTAATTCTTTTGGACCAAGAGAACAACACCAAACTCCTACGAAAAATGCATTGAATTTTTTAATCTACGAGGCTTTTAGAGGGGAAAATGTAACCATCTATAATCAGGGAAAATTTTTCAGAGATGTTATCTACATTTCTGATGTTGTATCTGCCTTGGAAACCATAATGCTAAAGAGTAGTCCTGGAAATATCTATTGGATATCTTCAGGAGTAAAAACATGGTTCTATGAGATAGGACAATGGCTAGAGGAACTAACAAATGGAAAAATCCAATATGTTGATCCTCCATCATATACATCAAAAGTCGATGTCGGTAATTTTCTAGTAGATAACTCAAAATTAAAGTCTCTAGGTTGGTCTCCTAAAACTTCAGTTAAAGAGGGAATTATTAAAACACTGGAATACTTTAATTCCATTTACAAATCTTCATGATTCTTAACTAATCACGCTTCTTGCCAATTTACTAAGAACAGTGATGAAATTATTGAATAGTTTGTTAATCAATTTGGTAGATACCTCTTTTGGTACAAATACCTCATTTTGGAAATAATGTGTGATTTTTTTATCATCGATTATTCGTGTACTTTGAAGTTCAGCATATCTTTTTGATATCTGTTTCCTGTTTTTTATGATATCTGAATATGCTCGAATTTTTGGTACAATCAATCCTTTTGAAAGGAAAAAAAAGAAAATGCCTATTTCTACCAAAAATAACATTGGTAATATTCTGTAAAATGTTCTCTTTGAATAATGTGTCAAAAGGCAATAATGTCTATTTCTTTCAAGTAAAAAGAATTTGTATGGGCTCCATTTAAAACTGAAACTCTCTGCATGGTACACTATTGATTTTGGAATATAAAATGACTTAATTCCAAGAAGCAACGATCTCCATCCTAAATCCAAGTCATCATGGTATGCAAATAGGAAAGGATCAAACAAGCCAATTCTCTTGATTATCTTTAGTGATGTGAAAAGGCAAGCTCCTGAAGAATATCCTACAGTTTCATCATTGTTAAATTGACCATTGTCAATTTCGCCTTTACCGCGAGAATATCCAAATCCAAAAAGTTGGATCATATTTCCTGCACTGTTAAAGATTTGATGATTAGATGTAGAAAGAAGTTTTGGCTGGTATAATCCATCCCCAAATTTATTGTATGATAAAAGTAGCTCTTTTAACCATTGTGAATCTACAATGGTGTCGGGATTTAGTATTGCTACAAATTCTCCTTTCGCATATCGCAATCCCACATTGTTTCCTTCACAATATCCTTCATTTTTGTCATTTTCAATTAGATTAATCATATTATATTTTTCTTTACATAATCTATGACTATTATCACTTGATGCATTATCTACTACAATAATTTCTAAGTTATCATAATTCGTATTTAATACTGATTCAACACAATTAAGTAATAACTCCCCTGCATTATAGTTGAGAATAATTACACTGATTTTTGGATTCATATTACTTGGACTCTTATAATGAAAGATGATCTAGCTTATTTAATATTGAGAGATGAAAAAAAGTGTATTATAACGATATTTTAGTTCCTTCGCCAAGTAGAAATATTTTGTTATCATTGTTTTTTGGGTTAGAAATTATCTCCGAGTTGAATGCAATTATGCTATCTCTTATCTTGATATTGGTTTCAATATTGCAATTAGGCATAATAATGGAATTCTCAATGTCGCATTTTGATATCTTAGAGTTATCTCCTATGCTTGTATTGGGACCAATACGTGTTTCAGGATGAATCACACAATTTTTTCCTATTATAACTGGACCTATTATCTTTGAATTGGATTTGATTATAGTATTTTCTCCAACCATGACCTTTCCAGTTATAGTTACATTGAGTTCTTTTATTCCATGAAAGTATGGTTCTATGCTTTCTAGAATTACTTTATTGGCATGTAATATATCATTGGGAGTTCCAGTGTCTTTCCAATAATCTGTTACCATGTAATATGTAATTTTGTATTTCTCATCTAATATCATTTGTAACGCGTCAGTAATCTCCAGTTCATTTCTCCATGAGGGTTTTAGTCTATCAATAATGTCAAATATTGTTGGAGTTAGAAAATAGATTCCTGTTACAGCTAAATTGGATCGAGGATTTTCTGGCTTTTCCATTATTTTTATTATTTGACCGTCTTTTACTTCTGCTATTCCAAAAGCAGTGGGATTACTAACTTCACATAATAATATTGAAGCATCAGCATCCGATTGTTGGAAATTTCTTGCATATTCACTGATGTGTTCTTTTATGATATTATCTCCCAAAATTACCACAAACTTTTGATCCCCCACAAAATCTTTACACAAACGTACTGCATGAGAGATTCCTCTTGGTTGATCTTGTTGAATGTATGATATCTTGACCCCAAATCTTTCTCCTGAACCATAATATTCCTGAACTTTTGTCGCTCCTAATCCTCCAACAATTATTGCGATATCTGTAATTCCTGCCTCTTTCAGTGCTTCTAAGCAATACTGTGACATGGGTTTGTTTGCAATGGGTAAAAGTTGTTTTGGGCCAGTATGAGTAAGTGGGCGCAATCTTGTACCATGACCTCCATGAAGAATTATTCCTTTCATTTAATTCACAATCGTTTATTGGAATTACCTTATCTAGTTTTCCAAGGGCTGGAACTAAATTCTTTATTAGAAATCTTTTCCAAATTTTTCTTATTTTTCATATACCAATCAACCGTATATTCTAGTCCTTTTTCAAAATTATGAGAAGGTTTCCAGTGTAATTCTCTGCAAATTTTTGACGAATCAAGACTATATCGATAATCATGACCTGGACGATCAGTTACAAGTTGAATTAGTTCATTTGATTTTCCCATAATTTTTAATATTTTTTTCACCACTGTCACATTATCTATTTCATTTGAGGCCGAAATATTGTATGACTGTCCAAATTTTCCATCAAAATATACTTTTAACAAAGCCTTACAATGATCTACTACAAAAATCCAGTCTCTGATATTCGTACCTTTTCCATAAATAGGGATTTTCTTATTCTTTGCAGCTAGTGTAATAACTTTGGGAATAAGTTTTTCTGGAGATTGTCTTGGACCATAGTTGTTGGTACATCTAGTTGTGATTACCTTACAATCATATGTTGTAAAATATGATTGTACTAGTAACTCTGCAGATGCCTTTGATGCTGCATATGGACTCGAAGGATTAAAACAATGATTCTCATCTGCACTTTGAGTCTTAAGACTCCCAAATACTTCATCAGTCGATATTTGAATGAGTTGTTTTTTGAATTTTTTAATTGATTCTAAGATTGTATATGCACCTATAATATTTGAATTCATGAAGGGTTTTGGATCTGAAATACTTCTATCTACATGAGATTCTGCAGCAAAATTGAAAACCACATCAGATTTTGATATTAATTTCTCAACTAATTTTTGGTTATTGATGTTTCCTTTGATGAATTCATAATTTTTGTTGTTCTTAATGTGATTGAGATTGTGTTTATTAGATCCTATGAGTTGGGCATCCAAGTTTATTATTTTACAATCAGGATAATTATTTATAACGTGTAAAATAAAATTACTACCAATAAATCCTAAACCGCCTGTTACTAGAAATTTCATCATACTGCTAATTACCTTCTAACCATTCCTTTTGCCTGAATATCACATAAGACCTTGTCGATAATACTATTTATGATTAATTCAAAACTATGTGTGAATAGTTTTCTATGTTACAATGAAATCAATATTCTTATAATGATACAAATCCAATGTGCAACTAATGGAAGATGAAGGTGTACAGATAATAAAACTTGAAAAACATGAAACAAAAGATATTAGAAATAAACATGTCAATGGGGCCCTGACAGTTATTTGGAGAGACTGGGATGATAAACCATCCATATCGCCTAAAATGATCTATGTTACAAGCGCTAATCCTTGGGAAATAAAAGGTCCTCACTTACATACAAAAAGAGATAGTTATTTTGTTTGTATCCAAGGCAAAGTTGTATTTGTAGTACAAGATCATGATGGAAAATATAATGAAATAGAAACTAATGAAGAGGAACCTGTAATGATTCATGTGCCAAAAAACTATGCTTCAGCCCACATGAATATAACTAATGAAAAAGCATCAATTCTTACTATTGCAAATCTTGCATGGCGACCTAATGATAATGAGATGCAAAATGTAAATTTTGATGATTATGACTGGACAAAATGGAAGAAAAATGTTACAAACTAAACATAATTTCACTTTAAGACTTGATAATTACTCCCAAAACATATTTTTGTATTGATCAAATTTTAAATTGTTGGATAATACTA
This sequence comes from Nitrososphaerota archaeon, assembly GCA_013288545.1. Classification (GTDB taxonomy): domain Archaea; phylum Thermoproteota; class Nitrososphaeria; order Nitrososphaerales; family Nitrosopumilaceae; genus Nitrosotalea. The sequence goes on from JABDBR010000009.1 coordinate 46,118, forward strand.
AAGATGAGACAATATGGATAAAAAAATAACAATTGTTCTTGTAGACGAGTCAGTTGATACGAACATCATAAAATCTAAAATTCAAGAATTTGAAAATGTTAAAATTATTTCATACGATTACTATACTCATAAATCATTAAATAATTTGGGATTAAGTCATGAAAAAATAGAAAACTATCTTGATGAAAAAGACCGTTTGTTTATTGATAAAATGGTTGTAGAATTATCTACTGGTTGGTATAAACATGAAGGTTTACAAAAATTTCTTCAATATGAAAATGTGAATCT
>JABDBR010000009.1:46468-48627 GCA_013288545.1 Nitrososphaerota archaeon
TCATTGCTTGAAATGGAATTTACTAAATATTTTTTTAATATATTGAAAAAATTTGTAGGCACAATACGTGTTATTGAAAAGCAAAAACCAGAAATTGTGGTTACTTCTCTACCTTTATCTAGAATTGTCAAAACTTTATCAGAAACAATTCAAGTGGTATCAATAAACACTTCTGAGAAAGCTCCGGAATTATTTTTTGATAAAATTGAAATTAAATTAAACTTGGGTAAAAAACCAATTACTTTTAGAATAAGCAGAAAAAACTTTTTAATTGTTAAAAAAATAACTGAGAAAATAATTTCAACTCTTTTTAAATTAAAACCTAATCTAAAAAATCATTCACAGGAATCAATTTTACTTCTCGATTTTAATCCTATTCTATATGGGGATATGTTAACTGAACTAGCAAAGACAAAAAAACAAATTATTCTTTTAAATCAACGCAGACCTGCTATTACAAATTTTAAAAGTCTTAATATAGTAAAAAATACAAATTGTAAAATTTTATTGCTTGATGATTTGATTGATAAAGGCATTATGCTTGAGATTGAGACCGAGAAAAATAGGATGCAGAAAAAACTTGAAGAATTATGGAATAATGATGTTTTCAATCAAATATTCTCAATAGAAGGCTATTCTATCTGGGGAACCATTCGAACTAGTTTTTCAAATATCTGTTTGAGTAGATTCATGGAATGTATTTACAAGATTCAATTAACTAAAAAATTATTTGATACAATAACAATACAGTCTATTCTTGAATGGGCTCATACTGCCGTTGAAGAAAAAATCATAATCATTGAAGCAAATAAAAATAAAATTCCTATTGTAACATTACAACATGGTATTATGACCCTGAATGAGAAATTCGCCCCATTCAGAAGTGTTATGCCATATTATCCATCTAATGGAGCCAAAATGGCAGTTTGGGGTAAATTGATGAATGAATTTAATTTGAATAGTGGGATAAAAGAAAGTGAATTAATAATATCGGGTAGTCCTAAACATGATAGTTTTTTTAAGAAAACAAATAAAGTTAAAGGAGGAAAGATTTTGATAGCTGGAACATCATTTGTTGATATCAATTGCAGTGGCAATGATACTGAGGCCTACGAAAAGTTTGAGAATATGATCAAAACTATTTGTAACAAAGCCAAACAAATTCCTGATAAAGAATTAATAGTAAAAATGCATCCCGCACCTCTCTATTTTGATGTAAAAAAGATCATACAATCTGTTGATCCATCAATTCCGATATATAATGAGAAAGACCTTCTTACTCTCTTGGAAATGAGTGATGTTGTAATTACATTAAATTATTCTACCGTGATAATGGATGCAATGATTCTAGGCATACCCACAATAACTATCATTATAGAGAATCAAGGTTATGAAGACGAAATTCCGATAAAAAATGGTTCGACTCTTTGCGTACATAACCCTGAAGATTTTGAAAAAGCGCTACATGATATATTATATGATGATAAACTACGCAATGAATTAATATTAAAAGGTAAAGAATATGTAAATTTCTGTTTTTCCAATCAAGGTACTGCATCTCATTATCTTTCTAAAATCATGTCAGAATATTAAATATCTATTTACTTCTGTTTACTTGATAAATTTCTTCAACTAACTTTAATGTTTTCACATGATCAACAATATTGGAAGCAGGCCACTGAAAATTTTCATTAGATGATACGTGATCAATAAAATATCTTAATTGTGAATGGAATCCGGGTTTAAATGAAACATCCTCTATGTCGGGAATTATTTCTTTTTTCTCATTATTTTCTGTTATTATGCCCTTTTCCAGAGGATTATACGTTATCCTTACATCATCCGCATATAGGGTAATGGACCAACTCCCGGGAGATTTCCAATTACTTATGTACACAAAATCTACATCTCTATTGCAGTGTCCGATGGCAGAATAGCTATATTTGTGGAAATTGAGATTTGTTTGGATTCTTTCTACATCTCCACCAAAAAAACGAATTAGATCAATACAATGAATTGCATTTACAAACATCCAATTTTTCCTTGATATTTCACTAAATTTGGGTAGATTAATATCGGTAAATCTTTCCGGTGCTTCTACAAAGATAGAATTAATTTTTTTATCTTTTTCCTCAAGATATTTTAAACCTTTATGGAAT
>JABDBR010000010.1:0-997 GCA_013288545.1 Nitrososphaerota archaeon
ATAAGACATCTGCAAATCTTGAGAACTTTTATGTCAAGTACAGAGCCCTTGGATTGGGCACTTGAAAGACAGGGTTTTGATTATTTTCTTGCAACAAATATGGTACCATTTTCTGTAAAAAATGAATTTCTAAAACATGTAACACTTGAGAATGGCAAGTTAGCCAAATGCTTTACACTGTATTCTCTCTCATCGACTCTCTCACCTGCATGGATTCACTCCCTGCTTCCTGTATCTGATGCAATAATGCTCAATTTTGCCCCAATAGAGCAAGACAAGGCAGTATCAAAATTGAGAAAAAAGATTCACCTCATGCAGGCTACACAAAGCACCAATCCGAAGATGATGCATCAGATCCAGATGGCACTTGAGGCCGTGTCTGCACTTGAAAAAAATAGTACGAAACTGTTCACAGTTACTGCTAATGTGATAGTCCAAACTGACGATCTAAAATCATTAAAGGAAAAATCAAAAAGATTTGTAAAACAAACCCGGATATATCTCTCAAGTTTTGACAATACATCTGCAAACCAGGCCAGAATGTTGACCGGGTGGGGAAAAAAACTCTACGTCGAGCTTGGCTCTTGTGCAGTTTTTTATCCATTTGTAAGTGCAGACATGTTAGAAGTTCCAAACGGAATCACAATCGGTGTAAACTATAGCACTGGTGCACCTGTCATCTTCAACTATACAATGCGTGCAAACTATAACATACTAATTCTAGCAGGCTCGGGTGCAGGCAAGTCTGTTACTGCCAAACTAATGATGAAGAGACTCATGGACAAGTATCCGGATGCATTCATCTTTGTTGTTGACCCACAGGGTGAGTATGAAAATATTGCCAAGTATCTTGATGTGGAACCAATAAGAATCACAGGAGAACAAGAACTCGGCTTTGATCCATTCAAGATACTTGGCAATATTTTCATACTCACCCTGTGGGTCAACAACAAAGATGAATGCATCCGGATACTTGTCCATGAGTCTCTTCATCATT
>JABDBR010000010.1:1007-44489 GCA_013288545.1 Nitrososphaerota archaeon
GGTAAATGTTCTGTGTGAGATTGCCCAAGCCCCAACACTTGTTGCAAATTCATTTTTAGCAAAGTGTGATGGAATAAAAAGCCTTGATGAATTTTATGAAAAACTTTCAGATGAAGAGAAAAAATATCTGGTAAATCTTGTTACCGGTCCAATGGCAACTCTGTTCAAAGGTCAACCTGCAATATCTGACCGTACTATCATATCCCTAAAAGGAACCTATGCTGAAGATTCTGTAGCAAAGATTAGCTTTCTGGCACTGGCCAAATTATGGAAAAAGATAGAGGCGGCGCCAGTGGAGATTCCAAAAATACTTGTAATTGATGAAGGGCATCTCATCTTCAGGTTTGCCAATGCCTCAAAATTCGTAGATTTGCTTGCACGCATGGGCAGGAAAAAGAATGTAATTTTCATGTTTATCTCACAGCGGGTAGAAGACGTAACAAAGACGGAAGCAGGGCGTGCGTTCTTTGACAACAGTGAGACGAAAATAATACTACGAAACAACGAGATTGCGGCTGAAGAACTTACAAAATCATTGCAGTTGTCTCCGCAGGAAAAAGACATGATTCAGACATTTATTCCAGGGGATGCCTTGATCTTGACACGCGATTACAGGATTCGTTGTTCCATTACTCCATCAAAAGAAGAGCTTGACATGTTTGGCACATCACCATTGAACACAAATGCAGCTTAAGAACAAGTATTACAAATATTTCCAAGAGATGTCTGGTATCATTGGAATCTCAGAAATTGATTTGGCAGAAAAGATTGGAAATCTTCATGTCGGGGATAGATTCGAAACACAAACTCATACCATACGTGTCAAGAAGATATCCAAATCTCATGGGCAGGTGCTTTACCATGTATGCTTGTATGATGGTACCGGCAAGTTGATTCGAAATGATCCGATATTTCTGAGTCAGCCAAAAAGACAAAAGCACATGTGAGCCTTTAAAACTTGATTTGTTTTGCATGTGTGAAAAGACGCGGTGTACATTCTGTATATGCAATTTCTTTGCTGGTAATCATAGCAGTGGGAATGTCTGGAATAGTCTATAATTATATGAATACGTCAAACAGCATACTCTCGTCAAATATACAATACACAATAAACACGGCAACTCTTTCAGGAATACAGTCTGGAACTTTAACTTGGTATGACATTGTTTTGTACAATGCCGGAAACAAACCTTTCACTCAAACAACGATATCTGCAGACATTAACGGTGTGACGTATAATCTTTCACAGAACACAACAAGCATTGGTCCTAGTCAGACATTAGAACAAAAAGGCATTCTAAATGCAGCAGTTGTTTATGGCAACAGCTATACTGTAAGAGTAAGTGCAACAACAAGTGATGGTTCTACATTTGTTACTAGCAGACAGATTAATGCAGGATAAAAATTTGGAAGGAATTTTTCAACCTGATTGGATTCTACTACCTAAAAGTGGCTCAGAAAACAATGAGTCACTCACTCTAGGAAATAGAACTGTATATGCTGTAAAACAGGGATAGAATTTATAGAATGGTCAGATAGGACCTAAATCAAATGAAGGACTCCAGAACCAAGGCCATTTGCTGTGCAGGAGTTTTTGGAATAAGCATGTGTACCATCCTTATGATCATAAGCATGGGAGGCTCATTTGCTGCAGCATTTTCCAAAGATTCTAGCATGCAAAGCATGGATTCCATGAACACGAATAGCCAAAAAAATAACAATATCATTTTGGCATTTTTTAGTAGTCAATGGGGAGATGCACTGCTAGTAGCCTCATCTGCATCAATGCTCTTGGGAATTTGGTTCAGTGGAAAAATGAAGTTGATCCCTTTAGCAGTTATAGGTATAGCTGTCATGTTCATAGGAATGTATTGGTACTATTCAATAAATCTGCAGATAGTAGGAGCTGCCATCATGGGTTTTGCACATTTGTCTAACTACAATTACAAAGTTTCAAAATTGTTAAGAATCTAAACATATTGCAAATTTATTTAGCTATTATTCCTACATCCATGTGGTTACGCATCATGGAACTCATTGACTTGCCAGATGGTATGACGTGTACATGCAGAGTATAATATCCTGGTTTGTCCACACTAAATTTTACAACATACTTGCCTTCTCCTAATTCTTCTGCATCAAACATTGAACCAATCATATTCATGGTACTCATTGGGGCTCCCTCTTCCAACCCAATGCTTACCTGGGCACCTGTAATTGGTTGTCCGGTATTTCTATCAAGAACCAATAATGTGACCTGAGAATTTTGTCCTACTGATACTTGTTGGCTTGAAACTACTTTTATTATGACATCTTTTGGAGAATCACTCATCATACTGGACATCATTCCACCACTTTCCATCATGGAGTTTAGAGACAAGTTTTTCCATCCATTTACCATCGAAAAAGGAGAACATCCAAATCCAAATGCAGTATTTGAAAACACTCCAAGCATTGTCACTACTGCACCTGTTGCAATGGCAGCCATTATCCAAGTTTTTCTTGTTACCATACAATCAAGAATATAGTTTTAAGATATTTGAGAGGATAGGTTTACAAATGTAAAAACAAGATGGCAAGAGTAAATCTATTGCTCAGAGTCAAACGTGCAACTTTTGAGATTTGCGCTTCTGATGTTTCTTGCCATTATAAATGGCATTACAAGTAAAATTGGAATAGATACTGCAATGAATATGGTTTGGAGTTGAACCTCGTGGGTAGTCAGAAATATTGTAGTGGCGGTAGTGCTAGCACTTGCTCCAAGGCCAAAGAGTAGCATAAATGCAGTACCTGCACACGTAGGACATCCCACAAAAAGACCAGTTACTGCTCCAATGCTACCCATCTTGCTGCTTTTTCTTGCAATGGAATATGTTGCAGAGGCAAGGGCAAAATTTAGACCAACCAAGAAAGAGACTGCAACCAATAGAACCAGATTCAATGGAATTATTTGCAAGCCAGTGTGTTCGGTAAAGAAAATCAATATCATTGGCATGTAGCCAGGTACATTACAGCAGGGAGAAATTTCTGCATAAGGAGGTTTTGGAAAACCAAAATCAGTAGCATTAATGTCGGGCTTGTAAAGAATTATTCCGGAAGTAAACCCAAAAAAGATTGCATACCCTATGGCACTTACAAGAAGGATCTGTTTTGATCTCTTATTATTTATGGCATTTGAAATTATTGTAGTAATTGAATCATCAGTAGATAGTGTCTTTGTTTTGTAAAATCTGTAAAGGCCAAGCCCTATTGCACCAAATGATGCAAAAATGACAACATATGTAGATACGGCAAGTCTTTGTAACGCAGGCATTGCAGCTGGGGTTATTATCAGATTGTTATTTTTCCAATAGGCAAGAAATGAGACAGCTATTGCAACAAAACCAACTATTAGCAGCGCCTTACTAGATCGTGACATCTTCTGACTAGATTCCAATTTTCCTCTTAGAAAAGAAAAGTTTTACAGATATTAATTTACCATAGTTTACAATTGAAAAACTATTTTGTTGTAAGATTCATGATGATTTTCTCACCATCTTGAAATGCATGATTTCTATAATCCTGAATAGGATTACCGTCTACTGTAACTTTGACATTATAGTTGTCAAGAGGTATTCCCCAAATGTCAAGAAATTGGCCTAGGGTATAGTCTTGATCTTTGTACGATTCAACATGAATTACCCCATCATTTTGGTGAGTATGAAGTGGGGCCATACCAGTCATTCCATAGGTATCAAGTGTATGCATATTCCATAGATGTGAATCGATTCCAATGTTTGCAGGTACTGTTACAGGCTTTCCATCCATTATCACGGATAGGTGTGGGTGTATGTGCATCATTCCCATGGAATCATGTGGTATAGAACTTGAAGTAGGTATTTTGTAGACAATAGAATTTGAATTGGAATTTAACATTCCTATGCTAATGATACCTATTGCAAATGCTATCAGCACACCAACAATGACAAATTTCTTGATTTTTTTATTTGATATTCCCAATTTACCTTTTGGGCTATGTTCATCATTTTTCATTTTTATAATATTCTCTTAATGTAGTTAGTTTTACGGGATATTTAGAATGAATAGTTTACAAATGTAAAATATCATTCTTAAATCTTGGTTCTAACAATAAAAGACTGAAAATACTTGGCAAAAGACCCCGTATGTGGAATGGAAGTGGATGAAAAAACATCAAATGCAAAATCCAAGATTGATGGAAAGGAATTTTATTTTTGTTGTCCTCACTGCAAGTCAAGGTTTGATAAAGATCCAACAAAGTTCAAGTTCTAATTCTATTTCCTTACATTTTTTATGTGATATTTTCATTTGTAAAGTACTAAAGTTATACATCTCTAGCAAGTAATAATTTCGATATGAGTTATGCAAACCCCAATGTGTTAATAGATACAGAATCTGTTTCTAAAAATCTTTCAAGTAAAGATATTAAAATTGTGGAAGTTGATTATGACCCAGAAAATGCATATAGACAAGGTCATCTTCCTAATGCGGGATTAATCTGGTGGAAAAGGGACATCAATGATCCGGTAAGACGTGACATCATAAGCAAATCTCAGTTTGAAGAACTCATGACAAGAAATGGAATAACTTCAGAATCTGAGGTTATTTTGTATGGAGATTTTAATAATTGGTTTGCTGCATTCGTATTTTGGATCTTCAAGTATTATGGACACAAAGATGTCAGAATGATGAATGGTGGCAGGAAAAAATGGGAACTGGAAAAAAGACCATATACAAAGGATGATCCTCAGATTACTCCAACAAAATATGTGTCACAGCCTCCTGACGAAGGACTTCGTGCATATTTCTTTGATGTTAAAAGAGCATTGGAACGGGATGATACGGTTCTAGTAGATGTAAGATCATCAAAAGAATTTACGGGAGAGATAACTGCACCTCCAGAATATCCCATGGAAAATGCTCAGAGAAGTGGGCATATTCCTAGTGCAAAAAACATACCTTGGGCAACTGCGGTCAATGATATAGATGGAACTTTCAAATCCATAAGCGAGCTAAAACAAAATTATGAATCCAAGGGAATAACACCTGACAAAGATGTGATATGTTATTGCAGAATAGGTGAGAGATCATCTCACACGTGGTTTGTTCTCAAATACCTGCTAGGATACACACAGGTTAGAAATTATGATGGCTCCTGGACAGAATGGGGCAACATGATTGGCAACCCAGTAGAAAAATAGTTGAGTTTTTTGATAAATTCAACATTTATCCTATGCTTGACAAAATTGCTTAAGTGAAAATAAAATTGAATTCCAAGAAAACTGCCATAATTATAGCAATAGCTGTTTCAATTACAATAGTTATTTTACTATATGATAATTTTGAAAATAATATGGAAAATAAAAATTCAATTAAACCAAGTGATTCAACCTCTAACAAAACTTTAGCAAACATTCAGACAAGTATTTTCAAAAGCAGATACGTAACTGTTTACTCACTTGCCAATGGAACAGGCCCCAATGGTATCCTAGTAGATAGAGAAGGCATGGTCTGGACATCGGGATCTTCATCAAACTCATTATTTAGGCTAGACCCAAGTAATAACACACTAGAGTCTTACAGCATTCCATCGGAAAGACACGGCAAGACAATGGTTTGGACAATGGTTCAGGACAAAGATGGATTTTTGTGGTTCTCACAATTTAGTGGAAATCCTCTTTGGATGTTTGATCCCAAATCGGAAAAATTTAGTCTTTTTCATACGAGTTCACCGCCATTTCAAATGAAATTGGATGAAAAATCTGGAAACATATGGTTTACTACTTTAGTTGGCAATACTTTGGGGGTAATACAAAAAGTTGAAAATAAAACAAAACCTTCATACAAAATAACTGAATTCCCAACTGGACAAGATACAGATCCAAGTGGACTATTTCTCAAAGATGGTTCAATCTGGGTGGCAGAATTGGGTGAAGGAAAGATAGTAAAGTTTGATACTCTTAGAAATACAGATGGCTTTGTAACTAAGTTAACAAAGGCGTCTGTTATACCATCTGACAAAAACCTATTTTCTTCTCCCACTGATGTTCTTGTACAAAGTAATGAAACAGTGTGGGTGACTGAACATACAGCTAGCACTATTTCGAAATATGATTTAAAATCAAACAACTGGAAAAGATTTTCAACTGCACAAGCAATAGATCAAATTCCAACTTTGCCTTTTTTGGATGAGGGAGAGTCTAGATCACAAAGGGATATGGTTTAATGAACATCAGGGAAACAGTTTGGCGTTTCTTAATACAGCAGATCATACCCTTACCGAGTTTAACATACCAAATAATCAGCCACCGGAACCGTCGCCATACATGATTAACAATCCAATAGCCAGGCAAAACATAGGAGCACAAGATGCGTACTATTCAGCAGTGTTTACGTTGAACCTTTCTCTAGATCCAAAGAATCCTAACAGGCTTTGGTTCTCACAATGGAACAATGACAAAATAGGGGTAGTCGACCGCAGCAGACCCTTGCCGTTTGATATTCACTCCAATGTTACACAAATTGTGTTATCTGGAAATGATTCTTTACAACAAAAAGCAGTAATCGACATAAATGTAACAAAAAACCATGATGCCCTTTTAGAAGAAAATGGTAACATAAACAGTGTATTTCTTGCTACGTCTAGTACAATGGTTCCAAATGGCGGATTCACCAAAATTTCTGCTAAATTTACAAACGATATAATAAATTTTACAAAACCTGACATGCAAGTACAGCTTGTGTTAAAAAACGAAGGTGCAAAGGCAGGAAATTATACGGTAGGCATTAGTGCAAGCGATGGGCTTGTAACTAAAACAATATTCTTTGATTTGATTATTTTATAATATTACTCTGAAATTTTTGTTGTATCATTTTTGTTAGTAGAATGATTCATTCCACAGCCACATGATGACATATTTTTGTTCTTTGACAATCTAGGAACTAACCACATGGACCCTCCTACAACACCACACATGATAAGACATGGAAGAAAAGCAAAAAGTACTGGAGTAATAAGATATAATGTAGGATTATGCATAACAAACGAGACATACGTCAAAGATAGTGTCACAATAATTAATGATGAAAATAATATAATTTTCTTTTTTCCACTCATTTTAGAATTACAGAACATTTCTTTTTACATTGGCAATATATCAAAATAGATTATATCAAACTATTGAATCATGAAATTTTTTTCAATTGTAAACTCACGTATTAATATATCACGATTAACAATCATTTTTCATGTTCGGTTTCAAGAAACATTGTCCAGTGTGCGGAGTGGATGTAAAAAAGGAAACATCACCTGAACGGTTTGGAAAGTATTTTTGTTCAGACGAACATGCAAAAAAATACACTGATCTGCAGATGTTAAAAAAAGATGAAGAGCCTGACAAGGGTGGATGTTGTTGCTGATCAATTATTGGTAAAGTGAATTGAAAATATAGGTGAATGATAATAACCATAGATAACCCACGCAAATTTTACTTTGAGATTACCAAGGTTACAATAGTAATAGGCCTGATATTTCTTGCAGTTGGATATCTAATTGGCAACGTAATGCCAATAACAAAAAATTCTCCTATTGGTCCTGAACAGTATGCAATTACATCTACTATAGGCGGAGACCAGTTATCAAAGCCAGGAAGCATGAATTTTGTAATACCAAAGTATGTCAATTTTCAGGGTTCAGAATCTGCAAATTTGGATCTAGTGGAATTTGGTGATTATCAGTGTCCTTTCTGTGAAAAATTCTTTCAAAATACCGAACCGCAAATAGTAAAAGATTACATTGCAACTGGAAAAGTCAAGTTTTACTTTGTTGATTTTGATCTAGTGGGTCCTGATTCAATAACACTTAGCGAAGGAGCATGGTGTGCAGATGAGCAAGGAAAGTATTACGAGTATCATGATTATACCTATTCGCATCAAGGATCTGAAAATTCTGGATGGGGAAGTTTGGATAAAGTCAAGTCGTTTGCCTCAGATCTGGGTCTTGATGCTCAAAAATTCAATACGTGTCTTGACAGTAAAAAATATGAACCACGGATTCAGCAACTATATCAACTTGGACAAAATTTGGGAATAACTGGAACTCCTACCATGTTTATTGGAAATGAAAAAATTGGTTTTACCAAAATTACAGGAGCTCAACCATATGATGTATTCCAACAGGTAATGAATTCATATCTGCAGTAGACGTGTGTACCATGAAAAAAATTAAAGAAAAGAACCAAACAAAAAAGAGAAGCAAGTTAATTGTATTATTAATAATAGTCGGAATTGTAACCGTCATTTCATATGTAAGTTACAAAGCAGATAATTCATCGTCTAGTGCTGCTACGGTAATTGATGGAATAGAATGCAATACAAACGAGTTTACATCATTTCACATTCATGCACATCTTGATTTTTATGTTAATGGTAACCATTTGACTGTACCAGAAAGAATTGGAATAGTTGACAACAAATGCCTCTATTGGATGCATACGCATGATGCTAGTGGTGTCATACATATCGAGTCGCCAAAATCACAAGAATTTACTTTGCAACAGTTCATCGATATCTGGAAGACTACAGAAGGTTTTCCTATTCAGGGATCAACTCCAAAAATATTTGTCAATGGACAATCTGTAAATTCCATCTCAAATGATACAAAAATAAACGGACATGATGAGATTGCTCTAGTTTATGGCAACATACCACCTGTAATTCCATCATTTTATCAGTTTGGCCCAGGAGAATAAATTTATTTTTCAAGATTTTTCTTTTTGCTTGGAGGAGACCATCGCTTGAGCAATAAAGAACTACTTGTCACAGAAACAGAACTTGCTGCCATGGCAAGTCCTGCAAGAGCAGGATATAGGAGACCCAGGCCTGCTATCGGAATTAATACAATATTATACACAAAGGCATAGAAGAGATTTTGCCTTATCTTGCTTACAGTCTTTTTACTTATCTCTATTGCAGAGACTACATCCATCAAGTCATCCCTGATGAGAACTACCTTGCCTGCTTCCAATGCTATGTCAGTTCCACTCCCTATGGCAATTCCAACATCTGCCTCAGTCAAGGCAGGTGCATCGTTTATTCCATCCCCAATCATGGCTATTTTTCCTTCTTTTTGCAACTGCTTTATGATATCAGACTTGCCAGATGGCATTACATTTGCAAATACTTTGTCTATAGCAAGATCTTTTGCTACAGTCTTGGAAGTCCTTTCGTTATCTCCTGTAAGCATTACAACTTGAATTCCCATTTTTCTTAGTGACTGGATAGCAAGCTTGGCACTTGGTTTTGGAATATCTAAAAGTGCAACAAGGCCAATTAGATCCTCATCTAACGCAACAAGTATTACCGTCTTTCCTTGCTCTTGCAATTTGGAAAGATACTGTCTTGCAGATTCAATGTTTATTTTTTCACCTTCCATAAAGCTTGGACTTCCTACCAGTATGTTGTTACCATTGTAAATCGCTCTTACTCCCTTTCCTGGTACTGCAGAAAATTCCATAGTTTCAGCCAAATTAATTTTCAAATTCATAGCATATTGTACTATGGACTTGGCAAGTGGATGTTCAGAATTTTTTTCTGCTATTGCGGCAATTTTAAGCATCTTGTGATCAGCACTGATTGTACTTGCATTATTTTCTGATGCAAATGCAATTTGCTTCATAGATATGATATCTGTGACTTGCGGTTTTCCTTGTGTTAGAGTCCCAGTCTTGTCAAAGACAGCAATCTTTATTCTTCCAAGCATTTCAAGCGAGTCTCCACCTTTGAAGACAACTCCGTTCTGTGCAGCCTTACTCATTCCAACCATTACTGCAGTAGGAGTTGCAAGCCCTAGAGCACATGGACATGCTACAACAAGTATTGCAACTGCTGGAATTATTGCTGTAGCTATCTGGTGTGCCCCTACTGGAATTATCAAGTACCATACCATGAAAGTTACAAGTGCCACAGCAATTACCATGAATGCAAAATATCCTGCAATTTTATCCACCATTCTCTGCATGGGTGGTTTTCTGCCCATAGCTTCTTCGACTAGCTTGACAACTTGTGCAAGCATTGTATCGCTTCCAACCTTTTCTGCCCTGATTACCAGTACCCCTTCTCTGTTTATTGTTCCGCCTATAATGTAATCACCAGATTTCTTGCTTACAGGCATGGATTCACCGGTGATCATGGACTCGTCAACTGCCGAATTTCCTTCCAAAACTAGGCTGTCGACTGGAATCTTTTCTCCCGGCCTTACAAGAATGACATCTCCTGGCTTTATGATCTCAATTGGGACCTCAATTTCCTGCCCATCTTTTTTTATTCTTGCAGTCTTTGGTTGTAGTTCGAGCATCTTTCGTATTAGTGATGATGCCTTACCCTTTGTTTTGTTCTCAAGATATTTTCCTAAAATTATAAAAGTCACAACTACTGATGCAGCATCAAAGTAGAGGTTGTGCCATGCTGGAGTTGGAAATGTATTGATTGCACTAAACAAGTATGCCGCAGTGGTTCCAGTTACTACCAGAGTATCCATGTTTGCAGACTTCATTTTTCCTATCCTGTATGCTCCGATGTAAAACCTGCTTCCCGTAACAAATTGCACAACACTTGCACAAGCAAAAACAAGATATGCCGCAGTAATGGTTCCTGCCAATGGGACAAACGAGAAATATTCAGGATACCCAAATATTAGAACTGGAATTGTAAATATTAGTCCGATGAAAAAGAATTTCTTGAGTTTATTTGCTTCAACTTCTTCTGCTGATGCAGAAAGATCCTCACTTAGTATTTGATAACCACTTTTGGTTATGACTTGACGTATATCAGAAAGAGAGTGTAGCGTTTGGTTATATTCAATTAGGATCTGCCCGTTTCCAAAACTCACTGATACATATCGTACTCCTTCAAATTCCTTCAATTTTTTTTCTAGTATTTCAGCATCACTAGAATCTGTCATGTTTCCTATTTTGACTGTGAGTTTTTCATAAACTACCTTGTAACCAATTTCCTTTATTGATTTTTCAATTGTAGCAAGATCAGTTATTGTAGGATCAAACTCCAGGGTGGCTTTTTCTGCAGCTAGATTGACTTCACATTTTGTTACTCCCTTGAGTTCTGTCACATAATTTTGAATGGATGTGACACATCCAGCACAATGCATACCACCTATCTTTAACGCAGTACGACGTGTCAGACTATGTTCTGTCTTGGCTGTGACATTACCTTCCATGATACCATAATTACGGCTAAAGGATACTTATCATCAGACCTTTACAATTGTAAACCTCCATTTTCAAATAGGCTATGAGCGTATAATCTATCAATGACCATAAAGCTGGATGAGATTGATCTTGCTCTACTAGAATCTCTTGTAGCAGATGGAAGAAAGTCTTTTCGCCAGATTTCAAGAGAGATAAGAGTCAGTGCTCCCACTGTAAAATTACATTATGAAAGACTGGTCAATATAGGATTAATCAAGGGAGTGTCGGTAGATTTGGATTTTGGCAAATTGGAGACAAAGACAAGTGCAAAGCTAGACCAAATTAGACACAAGGCAGTCAAAGGACACAAGATAAAATTTGACAAGGGATTACTAGTCAAGATTGCATGTGATTATTGCAATGGTCCAGTTCATGACAAGCCCAGCATCCTAAAAGTTGGAAACCAGGAGAGATTCTTTTGCTGTACGTCTTGCAAGACTTTATACAATGAAAAATATCGTGGAAGAATAGAATCATTATCTAACAAGTAACATTACTTGAAGACGGGAAAATCAGTTCCAAAACTTAGATCTTTTTTGAACAACTTGTAGTAATCTTTTTGTGAACTGAATAATATGCCCAGATCAGAATAACTACTGAAAGCAGACGCAGATGAATTTGATAGTTTGATAGAAATGTAGATATCGCAAGCCCTGCTGTACCAAGGCTTGTTGCAAGAAATAATGCAATAGAACTGCAACTGGCACATGCACTGGTTGCCACTCCAACCGAAGAACCGGAAAAAAGAGAACCCAAAGATTTTGAGATGGAATGTCTTAGTGCATAAATGTTCATGCTTACCACAATCCCTGTCAATGTGGCTGCAGCAGTTGACAGCAAAAAGCCTGGCCAAGCCCCGTCTCTCATGTAAAAAATTATGCTTGGTGAGAAAAACAAGAGTTGATCAAATACATTGAAGACAATCCAGAATGGTATTGCCACAGATGTTGCAATCAGTACATAGACCTTGCTTGAGAATACCATCTTTGCTCCTAGCGAATATTTTGACATGGTATCATTTTCCATAATATCTAAGATTTTCTTTTGTGCCTTAAATCTGTTTTAGCGTGCTTTCTTTTCAAGTTCCACAGGTATCGGACAGGTTGTAAAAGTCAGCAACTTGTTTTGATGTAAAGTGATATTCAGTTATCATCTCCTTTGCTACGCCTTCATTAAAGTACCAGTGCCAGCACTTGCAACAACAAGGACCTCCTTCATTGGACATTTTTGCTGCTGCGGTTAAAGTTGCATTTTCCTCTGAGGTTAATATCGTGTTAGCGTCATATGCTAACATCTTTTTTACCTGTACTACGGGAATATCATAAGGGTTTGGAGGAACATCTAAAATATAGGAGAATTTTTTCATGCCCTCAATCTGTTCATTGTATTTTTTTGTATCAGTTATCACGCCACAGCACTGTCCACCCATGTTTGTAAAATTGTCAGGAAGCTGCATGGTATCCTTTGGGCCATTGCATGATATGGTAAGATTATCAAGATGTCTTAATACTGGATCTACAGATGTTGTGAAATTTTTAGATTGTATTTGCAAAAGATAATTCTTGCTTTGTCCAAGCAACCCTGTACAAGCAGCTATTGTTGGGATGCTTTGATTTGTTGAAACAGTGGAGAGTGTTGTATCATAACCATGAGTAGCTAATGGTTTCTGGTAAAGAATGTATACACCTGTGACAGATCCGGTCACAACTATTGCAATAGAAATGGCATACAGGATTTTTTTGTCAATTTGAATTTTCATGGCTCTAGTTAATGATTTGATGTTATATTCATGATAATGGATTCATCATCCTTGAAAACATGATTTCTATAATCAGATATGGGCTCACCATATACAGATACACTAACGGATTTTCCTTTCAAGTCCAATCCCCAGATATCAAGAAATTCGCCCAGAGTGTAATTTCTGACAACCTTTGATTCGACATGGATCATTCCGTCTGCAGTATGAGTGTGCAATGGTGCCATACCCTTCATGCCGTACTGGTCAAGTGAATGATCTTTCCATAGATCAGAGTCTATTCCTACATTTTGTGGCACAAAGTATGGTTTTCCGTCTACGTTGAGGTATAGACGTGGATGTATGTGCATTAGCATTATTTCATCAGTTGAAGATTGATCCGTGGTTGGTTTTGTCAGCATGAAACTAATTCCTATTACAATAACAACAATTCCTACAATAACAAATCCCTTTTTCTTTTCCAACTCTTTTTAGCTTGAATCTGAGATATTAAACAACAATAGATTACAATTGTAAAGATTAGTCAAGATGCTAACTAAAAGAGAATATAATTCAGATGGAACACATGGAAGAAAAAATCCTCGTTCAAGTGCTTTAAATCTACTATATTTTATCATCATGATGCAACGAAGAGCAATATCCGAGATATATTCTACAATCATGATGTTTGCAGTAGCTCTTACCATTGCAGGGGTTGTAATTGCAGCATCATCTAACCAGTTTAACAATCAACAGCAAAGTGCCTATCAGATGCTGGATTCGTCCCAAAAAAGAATGTCAGAGAGCATATCCTTTGTAACAGGAAGAGACACAGGCACAGGATCAGAGGTAGAATTAGTAAATTTTGGCCTTGCAAATATTAATTTAGACAGGGTCATGGTGGATGCAGTACGACAACAATCCTATACTATGGCATTTGTCAATGGTACACAAACTCAATTTTTACCAGTAAAAGAACCTGTGATAATATCAACTGGTACATCAGGAGCTAAAATGCAGATTGTTACAACATATGGCTCAATCTTTGAATTTCCACTGCAATAATTTGCTTTTTAAAATCACTTTTCTTAATCTGCGTGAAGAAAATTATTGGTCTGATATTAATTTCATTGATCCTATTTTCTCCTTCCATAATACCGCCATCTTCTGCAGACATGCTAATTCCTGGCTGTAAAGTTTGGTTGGACATACATACAACTCCATCGCAGTACAACGGATTGCCACGCAGTAATATTGATGGCACGTTTTATCCTGGTGATGCATTTGATTTTGCAATCAATGTTCACTGGAATTCATGGTGCTGGTCAATCAAACCAAAATCAATAAACGCAGACGGTCTTCAAATTAGTCAGATCCAAGTCTCACCAATATCATCAGGGGGAGGACAGTCTTTTGGATATACAGAGTCAGGACATGCAGAGATTGGAATTGGATCAAGTGCCGCAACTTTATCTCAAGTTGTTTTTGGATATGGCCTGATTTGTAGTTTCAATCCACACACTGGCGGTACATGTTTTAGAGGTAGTACTGCTGGAAGTACTTCATATTCTCCTCCGATGATATCACCAAAAGTAACAATTGATCTAACAAAACAAAACTTGACAGATACAGACGGTTTTATGATGAGAAATCTAGATGGGACATATTATATCTGGGATGGAATCAATATTGTTTTCAATCCACAATATCAATGGAAGAATCAAAGGGTTGGTACAATTTCCGCACATACTACCTACTCATCAGATATGTATTTGCAAAAAGATTTTGAATGTCAAAAAAAATCTTGCAGTGATACACTACTATATTCCAGGGTAAAGCCTTGGACATTTTCATATGAATATGCACAGGGCCAGACAAATTGGGTCCCAGAAACTAGTTCAGATATCAAAAAACACATTTTCACGTATAAAACAACCGTATACAATCTTGGAAGATTGATTGGCCAAAGCCAATTTACAAAGACAGATGCGTTGGTTGTAAAGTATGATCCCGTGTATAATTCAAGTTATGGCTATACGGTGCTAAAAGACAATCAATGGTGGGGATTTGGGAACAGACCTGCTGTGGCTATGCATTATCTTGGATCCAAAGGTGGGGGACAGGACGACATGGACCCGGGAGTTCATGAATATAGACGAAGCAAGATAAACTCATTTTCTTACAATAGTTATGCATACAAGATCCTAACACCTGTACCGCTAAATATTACCATGACATGGTCAGAGTCACATTCTGCAAATTTCATCGATGATAATTTCATATATCAAAGCAATTCGTTACAGCCAGGAAATAATGTAGCCATGTTTGTAAAATCAGGATATGGAAATATAATATTTCAGCATCCAATTTTGTTTACCATATTAAAAACACGTTATGATAATTCCACGATAATCAATACATTACAATCTGTAAACTTTGCAGGACTGGACAAGCTTGATCTTTCAAAATATTATTTTGGATATCCACATACTAGATTTAGTACAGCCGTAATTGTGATTGCCTTGCACTCTGATGGTTCCATAAATCACATCCCACTTGATTTAAAGATGATACCTGATTATTCCGAGAATGCAACATATGAACAGGACTTTATACGAACCAAGGTCATCCATGACAGAGACAAGATCTTTGCCGGAATTGTACTAAATGACATGTATGGAAAAGACAATTCAGCAACAGGTACTGGAGTGATAAATTTGCAAGCACATCTTACATCGATGGTAATACCAGATGTATCTCAAGTATTTGCACAAAATCCTCTTGATCTTCCTCTCAATTTGGTGTATGAACAACCTTCACCGTATAATGTTACCATCACTGCCGGAGGAAAACAACTCTCGTTTATAGAGCGTGGATTTGAGTTTGACACAAATTGGAAATATGTGGTCAACATGGACCAAAACAATATACTCAACGGTACAAGATATCAGGGAATCGTAACCATCCATCCTGACAATAACTTTGGGCCATACTCTCAGGTTCTAGTAGATGGAAAGACGCAAAACATTACTTGCACAAAGGGATGCACTGTCATGCTACCTGACAGGAACAAAAATTCTACAGTTGATGCATACAACATTTGGGGTGGCAAGGCATCGCAGACTTTTGGCATAGACAACTCTGCGCCTCAAGACACCTATGATTATAGCAAGATTGCTACGCTGGTGTTACTGCTTTTCTTGGCTATCATTGGCTATGGATTTGTCAGACGTTATTGGCGCGGGTTTACAGCTGCAATGGGTTTTGCAGACAACGAAGGCAAATAAATCATGAAAAGGTTTTGAGTTGAATCCAATGGTAGGATATTTTGAAATAACCATTTTTGTGGTAAACAAAATGGAAAACGGTATACATTAAACAATTAAATACATGTTTAACTATTGAATTGTATGGGATCAGCTTGGAAAGCACTCTCTGACGACAGCAGGAGACAGATCCTTCTACTCTTAAAGGACAAGGAGTTGACACCAAGTCAACTGGCACAACACTTTGAGTTTACTCTGCCAGCAGTTTCCTCACACCTTCGAGTCCTAAAGGATGCAGACTTGATAGTAAGCAAAAAGCAAGGCAAAAATGAATTTTATTCCATCAACCAGAAGAAGGCCCTAGAACTGCTGAATTTCTTTGAGAGGATGTGGGGATACAAGCTGGACTCACTCAAAGAGTTTGTCGAAAACAAGGAGAGAAAGAAATGACAGAAACTGTAAAAGAAATAAGAAAAGTAGTAACCATCAATGCGTCTGCAGAGACTGTCTTCAAGGCATTGACAGATCCAGCAGAACTGACGCAGTGGTTTCCCGACGTTGTTGTACTTGAACCAAAGGTAGGTGGAAAGACAAGGTTCACCTTCACCAAGGATTCCAATAGGACCAACTGCTACAAGAATAGAGATGCCGATAAGAGCAGCGGGGGTAGGGTTTTGGATTTTGTCAAGAACAAAAAACTTGCCTATACCTGGAAGTCCGAGGGAGTTCCAGACTTTCCTGAGACCGTCGTCACATGGGATCTTGAGAGTTTAAGTGATAACCAAACTAGGGTTACCTTGACTCACACTGGATTTACAGGCAAGGAACCAGCCAGTGTTTCCTACGAAGGTCATGATCAGGGATGGTCGTTCTTTGTTCAAGAACTAGTAAAGTACTGTGAGAAAAAATAACTGATTTACAACTACTGTTAAATCAGATCCTTCTTTTTTATATGAATTGGAACACCACATCTTGCACAACGAACTTTGAGGCTATCACATATTGAACGATTTAGCCTATCTTGGTCCTCTGATGATACTTGATGCGGATCACACTGTATAGTAATATCTGTCAGGGATAGATCTTGAGCAGGACTATGTACAAAGGTAGGTGTTACACCTACGCCAAAGTTGATTATCTGAATATCTTTTTCTTGTGGAAATGACAAAAAGAATGCAAGCTCTACATCTGATAAGGCAAGACTTTTTGAATGTAATTTTTGAGGTATGAAAGTATACGGATCAATTGATTTGACAGAAAACAACTCTGCAAGTTTTTGCTTGAAAGTCTTTTTTCCATGTACGAATTTGATCTTACGAGTCGTAATTCTATGAGAAAAGCTGTTGAGAAGAACAGAATCAATTATGTCATCTAACGTCTTGGTTGACTGGGCAATATCTGCCCTTGATCTTTCCATCTCCAATTTGAAAACATCTTTTATTTTTTTGACATTGTCATGATGAATCTTGTTTTGTTTTTTGTATTCCTTTTCGAATTGTTCATCGTCAAGGTCTTTTTTTAGACTAGCGATATGATTTTCAAACAGAATTTTCTCTTGATCAATACCATTTCTTCTTTCTATATCCAACTCTGAGAATTCCTGTAGAGTTGTCTCTACTCCAAATACGATAAAACAATTATACAGATTATGTCCGGCAAGTTTGCTTTTTGCCCCTGCAAGATCCGCCTTTGTCTTACTTGAAAATACGGCATTTTTCTTTGACATTCTACTCTCAAGTGAGGTCACTTTACCGTGTATTGCGTTTGAGATTTTTTTGGTCTGATCCTGAACAAAGCAGGCCATCATGGATCCAGATGATTCCTGCCAGAATTTAGAATAGACATCACTTTTTACTATTTTGGCAAGGTCTACAAGAGGAACCATAAAATGATTTTTTAACGCGAGATATTTTGTAACCATTTGTTCAAAATGTGGCGGGTCTATACGTTCTACTGTGAGGACATCAATTGTTCCAAAGAGATTTCTATCCTTATCTGTGGTCCTGACTATCAAACGCATTTCAGACTTGTTCCGGAAGACAAAGAATGCAAATTCTGTAGCATATTGAATTATCTTTAGGACTTGATTTTCTTGATCATCTTTGAATCTCTGTTGAGGCTTGAGCTCAAGCCAAACAAACTCCTCTTGTATTTTTGATGCCATTGTATTTTAGAAAAATATATAATTTAAAGCAAGATTTTCCGTTTTTAAACAATTACTGTTTGGAAGACATGTTAAAGATTATTTTGGCAGTTGCAGCAATTATAATGACCTCATTTTTCTTTGTTACAGTACATGCAATAGGGTTTGACAATAGTTTTGAGTATCTTGTCATTGAAAAGCAAAAGGAATACCCATCATGGTATATTGGAAAGGATGTATTGCCTCAGCAAAGTTACACATACCACATATGTGATTATTCCATAAAACCCACTCTAAATTATGCAACTTCTTGCTATCAGGTAGAACTTGACTTTATTGGACTCTTGCAAGAGCCAACTGGAAAGACTTGGATAGTTCAAGCAATTTTTACTCCTGATAATTCTCACAATCAATGGTTTTCCATTTTGCACATATCCCAGGACTTTGCAACAATTACAACGGATGGCACTAGCATGAATTATGCAACGTCACTTTCACATACCATTTTTTACCTGCAAAAATATGCAAACATGCACAAACCTCAACTGCTCAAGATAGGAACATCGTGGGGGCTGGTGGATGAATATGTATCACCAGTTCCACAGTTCACGGTAAACAAATTTATTACTATACCCATGGGAAATAACACTACATCTGCATACCAAGTTGGATTTGAAGTAGTAAAAGACAATACGTTTTACATCAAAGCGGGCATTCCATTCCCAGTAGAGAGTATACTTTATGATTCAAAGGCTACAAACACTGATGCG
This sequence comes from Nitrososphaerota archaeon, assembly GCA_013288545.1. GTDB lineage: Archaea > Thermoproteota > Nitrososphaeria > Nitrososphaerales > Nitrosopumilaceae > Nitrosotalea. The sequence continues at coordinate 20,207 of JABDBR010000010.1, forward strand.
CAAGCTCTCTATCAAGTAAAATTATTGAGTATTACTAGTATGGCAAAAAACATCACTGTTGGTCCATCGCTTGATATCAAACAGATATGCTCAGATCCACTGTTACTAAATACTATCAACAATACTTATTCAAACCAGACTATTCCATTAAACCCTGAAAACAACTCTACACAAAATACAGTGCAAAACTATACTGGAAATCTAAATCAAAACTATACAAATGAAATTAACTTTACCACCGAAGGCCAAATACTCAAGGCATTCAAAGGACTTGATGGAAATCTCACTTTAAATTCAACGGGGTAACATCACTATAAGGGTAATACAATACAGGCATCATGTTTTTGATTTTTTATATGCCTCAAGAAGCAGATCAAGGAATATGCTGTTTTGCATTCTAGGGTTAGCCTTCTTTGCATCATGTATGGTCTTTCGAAATTTCTGGAAGGTTTCCGCTTTTACGGTGATGGTATCATATCCTTTCCGTGGCAACAATTCCAATTGTATTTAGTAGTTGATAAATTATTTGTAGAAACTTTGGAAGACTGGTAAAGTAACAACAATTACTTGCAATCTAACTTGATTTCTTTTCATACATATCAAGTAACATTTCAAGGAAATCGCTTGTGTACATTCTTTTATTCTTCTTCTTTGCCTTGTGAACTGCACTGAGAATTCTGTCATAGGTTTCTCTTCGTAACGTGAGTGTATTGTATTCTCCCCTTGGCAATGATAGAGTTTTTTATTATATCATTGATAAATTGTTGCTAGCAATTTATTAGGAATTTTCTCTATAATTTCCTTGTATGTTATAGAATGATCATACGAATCTCTTAAATAGGAAAATGTCCGGTGTATTGTACGGTGCAATGGATTCTTGCTTGTAAACGAGAACAGAAAAACGATTCCATATTCCTTTAGAATAGATAGCGAAATTTACCCTCTGCTTGAAGGAGAGGCAAGGCATAAAGAAATCTCACTAAATATTTTGCTAAACCAGGTGGTAAAAGAGCACATCTTTAGGCAAAAATTCAAAAAGATTGGATGTGTTCTTACCCCAAAAGATGTCTTAAGGGAGGTTTTTGATGATACCGACAAAAAGACACTTGTCAAGATTGCAAACAAGCTTGGCTCAAAGCATGCCATGGAGTACATGCATCTATTCTATCATGATATTGCCAAGACAACTGCGATAGAGTTTCTGGAGATGTGGTTCAAGAGATTTCCAGAATCGGAACACAAGATACATGGCTTGATACATTCCTTTTCTGTACATCATGATATCAGTGAAAAATACTCGGCCTTTGAGTGCGAGTTTGTACGGTCATTTGCGGAATCTATATTGCATGAACCAGTAAAAATAGAATCAACTGCAAGAACAATTACTTTTTCCTTTGCGATCAATTCATGATATCAAGTGAGCTATTCTGAGTTAGAATAATCTATGATGAGCTATTTTGAGCTAAAATAATCCTAGCATCTTATTAATGATATTTGTACAGTACCGTACATGCTTTACCATAACCGCGATATATCGTGTGAAACACACGGTATGGTCAATTGATCGTGCGGTGTGAAGAATGGACCGCTTCATACACACAAAAAGCATAAAGGAGAATAAAAATGAAAATACAAAACAACAAAACAAAAGCAGCCACAATCACAGTATCAATGATGATGATACTGGCAATAATGACGTCATCTGTAATTCTTCCAGATGTGAATGCAGGATCAACGGCTCAGATCACAACTCCCATACGCCCTTTACCTCCAACATTATCAGCAACAGATAATCAAACAATAATTCATGCAGCATTATCAATTCCAGCGTTAAAAAACTGGTCAAATAGCTGGCAATATGTAAACACTGCATTTATTGGAACAAACAGTCCTACCGAAAAATGGGAATATGCAATTGTGACGTTAAAGGCACCATCAAAAAGTTCACCAGTTGCTTGTGATTTGGATTGGTCGGCATGGATAAAAATAGATCTTGCAACAAGAAAAGTAATATCTGCTGATTACCCTAGCATGAACGCACATGTTTGTCACGGAATTACAGGTGCGAATGGGGCAAATCACGGATACTCAATAGCTACGCAAGATGATGTGATTAGTTCATCATATTATGGCAACTATGCAGAAATTAAGAGTCCTTCATTCTCAAGTACTGTATATAGTCACTTGAGCGGTGGATATGTAACACAACTTCAAAATGCAGAATGGAATAGCGGGACAGGTTGTTCTGATGCACACTGCATAGAACAAATAGGTTGGCTTCTAACTGCAGCGACAGGTTGTACAGGATGTGGCATTTCTGCAAATCACAACTATATTGCATTTGTGGATGAGTCAAATTACAACGATCAACACTTGAGAGATACAGGTTTAAGTTGGGTAAACGGTCAGACATTAGCCAGCTCAATAAGCTGTTCAAGTAGTAAGCAAACAATAACTACTACTTATGGAACTCAGCTGTTTAGTCAAATTACGAAGATTCCTTGCACTAGTGCACAAGATCACTTTCAGTATGACAACTCTGTTTTTCTTGAAAATTCAGACACACTAGCATCCAGCAATTGGTCTGGTGACATTACTGGAACCGTATCAGCTACTAATGCATTTGAATTCAATTCGTCAGGAGGATCCTCGAATTGGTCTGCTTCTAGCAACAAAGATACAACATGTGTTGTTCCGCATACCTACACTACCTCGACTGTAATAACATCTGGGAATCTTAAAAGTGGAGGCACTGCCACGTGGGGCTCGTTATCTAACGAACCAGTTGGATGTTAACTAATCCAAAACTCTTATTTTTTTAATACATGTTATTTACTAATATCAAATTTTCATTAATTAAGAAACAATATTTTATAACTAAGACACATAACGAGGTGGAAAGATACGTCAATTTTTTAAACCATACATGTGCACCATATTAAGTATGAAAACTCAGCATTATTTTATAATTGTAATTTCTATTATCGCCATGTCTTGTATAGGATTGCTTGATTTTACAAAATCATATGCTGCATATGTTGGACCTGATTGTAATGAAAAAGAAGTGGTTGGTTTTTCACCAGCTGCATCAAAAGTAGCCTTTCTCTCAAATGAAGGAAGTGTGAATGTGGATAATTTTACATTGTATACGGTAAACAGCAATGGCACAGGCAATCTAGAAAAAATAGGACAAGTCACATCCAGATCATCACCTGTAATTATTTCGCAAGATGGAAAAACGATTGTCTTCTCAGTTAGCGTGAACGGAACAAATCAGCTTTTTACAAGTAATATGCTTGGTATGAATACCAGACAGCTAACTAGTGGTAATGATTCTGTATCTGCAATTGCTATATTTCCAAACAGTACAAAAATAATATTTGGAACCAATCTTCCCTATGCAAATGGATTCTCAAATATTTATTCCATAAATTCTGATGGAACACATCTTTTCCAGATCACTCATGATCCTCAGGATAAATTTTGGACCGCGGTATCAGCAAATGGAAAAGTAATTGCGTACAGCATAGAAACTGGTGTTCATACTGACAAAATATTTGCAGTGAATACGGATGGTACTAATTTGCACTTTGTAACAGATGGCTCTCTCTTTTCTTATGAAAAACCTGCGATCTCAGATAATGGCTCACAAATCACATTTTCAAGATTCAACGACGGTGAAGACTTTGTATACAGAATAAATGAAGATGGCAGTGGACTTGTTTCTATTGGTCCTTTAGGATCATCACCTAAGGATGATTTCATCATGACTTCTGAAGGTAACAAGATCAATTACTGGCCTATTTTTAGGTCACATGATAGCTCCAAAGTCATAATTGCTGAACGAATTAACGGCACCATGCAGCTTTTTACCTCTGATGATAATGGGGTACACATGATCCCATTAGTTGATAATTCGTACTTTAAACCGAATCCAAACTGTAAGATTCCATACTCAAGTCTATGGATTCATATGGAAAATGTTACAAACTCATCTCTACCATATGAAACACCTGAATTTCCATTTGCAGCTCCGGTTTTATTGATTAGTATAATATCGCTAATCATTTTTTACCGAATGAAATTCAGATAAAAATCTGGGACAGGTGTCCACTACAACAGTTCTGGCGGTAACCCAGGACCCGTCATTATGGATTTAATTCATTTCAGGTTTCCAAAATAAATCCAAATGAAGGCTTAAAATAATTCAGTGATAAAAGATAGTAGAAAGATTCTTAAAAAAGAAAACTAATCATTTGCATGAGTCTAATTCATAAGGTCTCAACGGATCATGGGAATTCCCCTCAAGAAAATCTAGCAATTCAAGAGACTATTTTTTATATTGATTTATTTTTTGCACTACCTCGGCCGCATTTTTGATATTGAATTTCATATCATATGTAGCCACTCCCTCAGTCCAGGAAATCACAAGGCTGTCTTTTTTTGCTGCATTTGAAAGTATTTCGCCATATGCAAGTTCTAGACACAATCCACTACCAGATACTTCTACTGCAATTCCGGTGTCAAGTAGATATAGTGTTCCAAGACCCATCTTGCTCTGTACTTTTTTCTTGTCAAGAATTTGTTGCCCTTTTGCAAGACCTATCATACAATGACACCATCATGAAAAATAAAAAGAGGTATTCAACCGCTTAAATGGTATTACAAATTAATGATTATGATACCAATAGCAATAGCTATCACGATCATTGTCATAGTTGGAATGGGTTTGATAATGCAGCAACAAAGCCAAAGTGTGGCAGTTACACAAAAAGAAAATACTATCAATGCTATTCACAACACCAAAGAAAAAGAAACTATCCAGGCAACACATTCTGGAAGTTCATTTAGTTTCAAAAATCCAGAAAACGTACCAGTACATATCAAGTATTTTAGAATTGTAGACGATCAGGGAAACTTGATTTCGAGAATTCCATATGACAAGCAGATACCAGCATTTGCAAACTCTAGCATTAACCTTAACGGAGTAATACCGTCACAATATCTAAAATAATACTGGTTGTCAACTGTTTAAAAATTAGATAATTATTTTAAATAATGAAAAAAACAGCATTACTTTCTTTAGGATTATTACTGACAGCATTTGTGTTTAACAGTGCATATGCTACACAGATTCTAATCGTCACTGACAATGGCAATGTATTTCCAATCGCAAATACATTGTCAAGTTCTTCTGCTACAGGAACCGGTAATGGTAACGGTAATGGAACAGGTAATGGAGTCATGGCACAAATTGTTACTACAAATCCAAAAGGTTTGGTAATTGCAGGAATAGACAGTGCTACTGGAAATTCAAGTTCGCTTAGACCCTACAACAAAGTTAACACTGGAACATTTGCGGCAGGATTTCAGACAAGTGATTCTGTTCAAAAAATGTTCATTCCACAGATAAATGCACCATATGTGTACAGTAATGGAGTATTACAAAGTAACAATACGCCGCTGCCAAACATATTATCTCCCAGTTCCACGACTAGTCTTTCAGGTTCGCCAAGTAGTACAACTTCATCAAGTGGGATTAGCATTAGTGGCCCAGGCACTCTTGGAATTTTACTCAATAGTGGATTAGGCTCTACTGTCGTAACAGGATCAGGTATTACTGGCGGCGGTTCTGCATTTTTTGGAACTTTGATAGATCATACAATATCTCCTACTGCTTATGATGGAGGCACTCATGGGTATACAATATTTACATCAAACATTGGAACAACCAGCGGAGGATATACTGTAACAACTCCTGTCAACAAATATGTAAGTTCAGCAAGCAATGCCTATGCGACATATACTTGGGGCTGGTCAGCTTGCAACATGAGTGCATATACTGCTTGGTCTTGGTCTTGTGGTTATGATTCTGGAACAGGTGTTGCAACAGTAAATGGATACGTATCAGGAAGTTGCTACTATGTAACCTCTGTAACTTTTAGTACAACTGATCAGTATGCCGCAAATTATTATTCACACACTAGTTCTTCTTCGTGTAGTGCGAAAGGAGGGTGTTCATATTTTCAGAGTGGTAGTTCATTTGTGCCATACATCACACTCTATGATAAATCACCATTTGTTCCGTTAACACAAACATACACAAATGATTTTCAATCACAAGTAAATTTCAATCCCTCATACTCGTATTGGTTAATTGTAACACCAACATCTGGTGGGACAACAATTGGTGCAACCAACTATGATCCTAGCACACAGATGTTTTTCAAAGTGACTAACTTGCCATCTAACATACCGTTTCAGATATTACAAAATGGAGTAGTTGGTGTACAGGGTGTAACAAGCTCAAGTGGTACAATATCATTATCAGCCTCCCAAATAGCGGCAGGAGGCCAATCATCCATTAGTGGCGAATTGGACATTTATCCAAATTCTCCAGCATATGTAGGAACCATAGGTACGGCAGTTTATGATACCGTGAATAATCAAATGTTCAACATACCTGCAGCATCTCAACAGATCTATACTTCATTTGCTTATGTTCAAATTCCAATGGCTGCTAAAACAAATATACAAAACGTGGTAGACAATGCAACTTCGTTAATCAGCATACCATACTTGTCCAAGACATATAATGCAGGTTCATCTATGATGGTGCCAATCATTCCAGGACTAAAATCAATTTCATTTAGCCTCAATGGTACCCAAACAGTATTGAAAATGTCCTCCATTCCAAGCAATTTAGGAATATCAATTGTCACATCAGGTACAAACAGCAATTCGGGATATAATACCAATGGGGTACCATTACAAATTAGTGCAGACACAGGAGGTGAAGCATCAGCTATTGCTCCAAAAGACGGAACAATGTATGCGTTAGTAAATGCCCAAGTATCTGCGGACACATCATACACCACAAGTGCAACTTACAACTATCAACAGACTGCAACACAATACATCTACGAGGTGTACAATCCATCAATTGGTTGGTATGTAAAAGCACCATGCCCACAAGATCAATTTCAAGCCAGTGGGTGTACGGACCATCTATCCTATGCATCATCGTCAGCTCATGCCGGACCACTTGACGTCTATGTAGATATTTACGTAAACGGCGTATTTTCTAATTCACAAATTATTTACTATAATCCAAATCCAATAATTCAGCAGACATCATCTGTAAACAGTTGGTCATTCTCAGGTTCAAATGCAATGGCAATGCATTATCCGACTTCACAAGCTTCTGGAATAGTACAGATACCAGTACATGCGGGAGATTTGGTTGAATTTTACATGCGTGCACATGTGGACGCATATGGAGATCCAATATCAGTGCCAACAGGATACTATGGAGTATTTACCACTACAAATCAAGTATGCACTGGAAGTGCCACGATAAATCTTAACAGTGGCTCTATCTTGACAGGCATTAGTTGACGATAAAAAAATCGTCTTAAATTATGCATAATTTTTGGTTTTATGCGAACTGGGATTTTTTTATTTTTTATTTATATCATCATATCCCCACTTCAAGTGTTTGGGCAGCTTGACTCGATCCTAAATGCTACCAATCCCAATTTGCCATCACAGCAAGATGCAAGCAGTTTTACGATATGGATTCCAGGAAAAATGATCAGCGGCCAGGATTATGAAGGAATGGTACTTTTAGACAAGCCAGCAAACCAGCCAAGTATTTTTTACTTGTCTTCAAGTGATAAATCGACATTACAGGTACCGCTCTCAATAACGATACCACCATCAGAAAATCATGGAATATTTGCAATCAAGACACTCAAAGATGGGAATGCTACAGTATTTGGTGCATTAAACGGGAACTTGGCTCAAAGTGCAACCCTGGTTTACACTTCAAATTCACAACCATCTCAATTACAAATGATAGTTCCAACATCTACAACTAGGGCACAAGATATGCAATCATATGTTTTTTCAGAAGACAAATTTGGATTACCAGTACCAGTTGATGCAGATACCGAAATAACTGTCACAACATCTTCCATGATAACCGCGCCGCAAACTGTAACTATACCAAAGGGACAGTATTATACCACACTACCATTATTTACAAAAGGCAGTGGTGTTGTTTCAGTATCATCAGATAGCTTGGGTGTTGCAACTGCAAATGTTACAAAAATTAATGACAATGTAACAATCAAGCTAGCTATAGCCCCAGATACAGCATTGCCAAATTCACTTTCATATTATTACATATGGTTGGAAAAAAATGGATTACCATTCAAGCCACCGTATACAATTCATGTATCCCTTACATCAAGTGATACAAATGTTGCAAGGTTTGGAAATAATTACGATGTCACACATTTTAATGACATACTTTATTCTACTACAATACGGAATGGAGTTGCAAAAGGTTTTGTCTATACACGAAATGTTGGGAGTACAGTAATTTCTGCAAGCGTAGACGGGTTTGGTGCAGCAAGTGCTAACCTCATAGTTGGACCAACAACGAACAATCAGGTAACAGGACAAAACATCACAAGTTATTGCAGTGTATTGGTATCATGCAAACCAAACATGGTAAAAATTTGGACATATCCAACTACATTTGATGACTCTGGATATGGCATAGTTGGACTATATCGTCAGATAAACCAATCAGGTACCAGTACAATCATCCCACTTGAAGCAGATGGCAGTACTGTTCAGTTGTCATCAAATGGGCCAGATACAAATTATGACAAACAAATCAGCATGATACCCACTCGCATACCTGGAAGTAACGAAGAAACAGGGGTCGCACAAGCTGTAGAATTTGCCATTCAGGGGGGTGGAACTGGAAACTTTACTATGACTGCATCAGGTCCGGGAGAGATACCAGGCACTGCAAATTTCGCTGTCTTGCCTAGATATGATGACTCGTACAACATCAAGATAACTCTGCTTCCAATCAATGCAGGAATAAATCAAGATCTTGGCATAATGTACATCGCAGACAGTACAGGTGCAATGGTTGAACCGTCGAATATTTTTGCAGAACCACCAAAAGTAGACATCAAAAGTACAGTCCAGAATATGCCAAAGACATTAGATTTTACATCAACCAACATGATACTCAATGGAATAATCACTAAAAAATCAGAGATGGTAGCTTCAATTCAAGGAATTCCATCTTCTGCAATTTCAATTGTTCCTCTTGATGTTGCAACAAACATAGAATTTGAATTACCGCCAAAAGTACACGTTGGAGAAAAATTCCCATATGTAGCATACAAAACAGATGCATTTGGTATACCGTTAGAAAGAATCGTTCCAAGTGATGTATCCACAATAACCGGAGTAAACTTTGATCCTTCTGGTAGATACATGTCAGTAACTCAGGAAGGAAGGGTAACAGTAGCAGTACTCTCAGAGGATGGAGCAATCAAACAGTCAATCAATTCGTTTTACAATGACATGAATGTAAACATAGATGCAAACTCGACAATCTTCAAAGTAGGAAAGGACAATATTTTCAATATAAAATCAGATATTAGTAATGTGGTATACGATATACGATCAATTTTTCCTGTTATCAAAAAAGGAGACGGGGAATATTCCATTACACCATCAAGAGAACAGAATTTTGATGTGACTGTATTTGCACACAAGGATGGATTTCGGCCAATATCGGAAACATTGCATCTTGTTTCAAAGAAAATAATTGACATAACAATGATTGCAAAAGGAAATGATGGAACACAATTACACATCAGTCCAACGTTTACTGTCAACAATTATTCCATTGCACAAAACACGCCATTTACTGTATCCGTAAATGCTGGCAATATAGACATGGAATTGCCGCCAAAAGTGATTTTACAAAACAAAAACTATGTGTTGGATAGGATAAATATTGGCGACCAGAGTTATACAGAAAATAAAGTACAAACATACCTAGAAGATGACTCGAGCATAATTGCAACATATGACTTGGTCCTAAGTGTAAATGCAACAGATGCGATAGGCGGAGGATTTTACTCGTATGGAAGTACTGTTACGCTAGATGCTCCTGAGAAATGGCAAGCCTCATTCCTTGTAAGGCAGGTTTTTGATCATTGGGAAGGCAGCAATCTGCCATTTGATTCCAAGGCAAACAATGTCAGTTTTACAGCAAAGGACAACGTATTTGCGACTGCAATCTACAGGCCTGATTACACATATCTGATGCTAGTAATAGCTGGACCGATTACAGGAATATTTGCAATGAAAAAACGCAGTACTATCTCTTGGTATGCAAGAGAGATAAATGATAAATTGGAAAAATTCATTCCAAAATTGCCAGCCAAGAAAAAAACAGAACTTTAATGAATCTGAAAATGTGTCATAACAACATAGAATTCTACAGGACTATTCAAACATAGACACTAAAAAATATAGTGCTTTTGTATGATGTGACAATCAATTATTTGGGTTCATCTCATATTTGGAAAAATTTCTTTAATCTCGTCTTTACTGAACTTGGAAGACTGGTTTAACACATCTATCATCTCCATGTGTTTAGAATTTGAAATATCCTTTCCAAGTCGTAGAAGATAATCATGATAAATGATTTTGCCAAGTGTTGTATGATTGTACATGTTATCATATTTTATCAAAAGACCCGCTTTGACGAGCTGATTAAGTCTAAGGTAATACTGCTTTTTTGTCAGTCCAATCTCAGAGTGTGTACCAATATGTGATTTTATGCCATCCTTTGCAAGAGTAAAGATCGTAAAGGCATGTAGTTTTGATAAGAGTGATAACAAATCCATTGTTTTTTGTATCTCTGTATCATTTTTTGTTGTGGCGTGTCTATCCATATCATGGCTGGAATGTCCCTTACTTTCCAAGACATTCATACTTTCCTTGGGCACCTTAATGAATATTCCTTTCTTTCCTTACTATCAAGGTGAGAGTGTAATATCAAAGGAATCAAAGCGTGAGATGCTCGGGATGAGTATGATTACCTACAAGTTTCAGGTTACCATACCAAAAAAGGTCAGAGAGAAACACAAATTCAAGGAAGGAGACACATTGGCATTTGTGGAAGAACATGGTAGAATTTATCTTGTAAAGAGTACCGATGTATAATAGACGATCTCACGTCTAGACGGTACTCAATTTTATTTTTATTTGTTAAATGCTATAGATAATTCCTTTAGTGAATCTTACAAGAACCAAACCCATGATGAAAATTGGAATAATTCTACACCACTTTTTTAAGCCATGTCTGTCCAGTACGGATACGACATGAGAACTCTAAGTCTACTAAGTGTAATCTTACTGATGATGGTGGGAACTAGTACTACATTTGCACAATCAAGTATTGCATTAAATCAAGATCCTGAATTCAATTTATTATATTCCAAATCTCCTCTACAACAATTAAAATCTGGTATTGCGTCTAAAGATGTAAAATGTCATGATAATTTCCTGCTGACATTCAAAGCAAAGGATGGCTCTCCAGCCTGTGTAAAACCAGAAACCGCAAAGATACTATATGAACGTGGATGGGCATTGGTATTAAGTGTCAATCTCGATAACAGTAATTCAAATAAGCCTGTAGATGTAATCTCAATTCTTTCAGATTCGTCCCTAACAAATCCTGGTGGTCCACCAGTTAAGATAACGATAAAGAACAATGGGATTGCATCCATAACCAGTCTCAAAGCTATACTTCATCTCAATAATAAATATACTTTTGACTTTGCAAATGTAACACAATCAAAACCTCTTACCATTGGAAATATAACATCTGATTCTAAGATCTTAATTGGTGCAGGATTTGATAACAAGCTTGCATATCTGCTTACAATAAGTGGAATTGCAAACAAGACCTCGTTTAACTTTACTGAGAATGTTTGGATATCCTCTACAAGTGAAAGCTCTGCCAAAGAGCATTCAGTAAATGCAAAAGTGCCTGATTCATTTGTAGTCTGTGATACACCGTATGAATACAAACAAGGTTTCATCCCCGTACTATACATGCCCACAAATTTGGATGGGCGAATCTGTGTAAATTATTGGAATCCAAATCATCCCAGAAATGCAAGCCTGACAATTTTTGATGCCAAGTCATACCAAGTGGAAAAAAGCATCACAACATGGGCAGAACCTGACCTTATACCTGTAGGAAATAGTACTGTAACTTATACGATAAAGACAGGAAATCAAACTGGTTTCTACGGGGTAACAGTATTTTGTGTAGGAATGCCTTTTGCCATAGGATATGACAATAATTCGAACATGTCGATAAATGACTTTCCATGGGAAAAACAGCAGACAATTAACTGCCCAATGATGGACTTTCAGTTCAAAGTTTTGGCAACAAAGAATATTGGAATAAAATACATTCCATATCCATGAGAGTGAGAAAATGAAAACTCTACATCTAACAATAATTGTAATTACATGTACTATTACAGCATCTATGGCGTGGTATTTCGTAAGTTATGACCCCACTCCTGTTATAACAGAAAATGATTTTGGAATAAACGCACTAGTGATTCATAGACCTTTTATGGGATGTCCAGTGGTGGAAAATTGTATTCATCCTGATTATTATCTCAAAATAAACTCAAAATCAAAGACATTCATTACTGGATACAATATCTGTGACGTAAATTCATGTGTAAAACAAGTTGGGTTTTCAATTTCATTGCCGCTAGTGGATGTCTTACATCCAAACTATCAAGAGTTGCCGTTACCTGATAATTTGCCTTGGAAAGATGGAGATTTTGTTGATATTAAAGTAAAAGCGCCAAGTACCCTGATAATGGGTATTACTAATTCATCAATTCCAACAATCTGGATTGATCTTGGCAAATCAGAAATAGTGAGGAGTTCTTAGAAAATGAAAACTCTACATCTTTCAATAATTGTAATTTCTTTAATTCTTATCGGCGCATCTAATTTTAGCATAGCTCACGTGGAAATTCCACAAATTTCTACGTCCAAGTCTAACTTTACCGATGGGGATATAATTCCAATTAATGGATACGCGTTACCAAATTCAATGACAAGCATCTTTTTAATAAATAACTATGGCAATATACAAAACTCAACTCAAGTAAAGAGTAACAACACTGGTTACTTTAACACCAGTCTTGGCATACCATCTCATGTGATTGGTGGAGCATGGGCTCTTTTTGCTACAAATGGCGAAAGCAATTTTGCGATGCAATTAATGGTAGATTTTCATGGCTCAAATACACCACCATTTAACTCTCCTGGAGGATTGCCACCACTGAAACAGTTCAAGTTGGGAATTAAACCAAATTATGTTCAATGTAGATCTGATCTTCAGTTAATAATAAAATCAGAAGATGGTTCTCCTGCATGTGTAAAACAAGAAAATACTGGCATTCTCATAACGAGAGGGTGGGCAAAGGAAATTGTCACAAACACGTCAACTGAATCATCAACTTTGAATAAAACAACAGCCAATGAATTGAAAATTGATCTTTCCAACCAAACTTATGATGCAGGATATCCAGTCTATGTAAATATTACAGGTGTACACCAAGATTCGACTTGCAAAATCCCATCAATATCAGTTAGAGATGAATCAGACCAGTCTATAGTGTATGGTCCTACTCCTGATAGAAGTTATGCTGGTGGTTGTGTTGATCCATGGCCAATTACATTTTATGCAGGTTTGGAGAAAAATACGTTAATTACAAAATCCACAAGATATTCAATACTTGCAACACTAGATAACAAAACATATCAAAAAGAATTTACTGTGATACCATCATTATATTCTGGCAAGAACATTACGGCAGATTCTACGCAGATCATGCCCGGATATTTGACATTTACTGGCTGTCTTCCAATTTCTAATGTCCCAAACAATGGTACTCTGATAAGTTATACTGGATTTGACATGTACCGTAGATACTTGGCAGGACCTGATACCGGAGGCATTCCAGAAATTAACGACTATCTTTTGAAGCCAGGTAGCACTGGATCTTTTGTAGTGGAGGTACATCAGGGGCAATTTTCTAAAGATGCAAATCTTGCAGGTGGCTTGTACTTTCTAAGCGAGAATCTTTTGAATCTTGACAATTCAACTGTCTTGAACAACAAACCTCTTGCAAGTGAAGAACATCCTGGCTTGATTCTAAACTATACACCAAGATTTGCAAAAGCAGGACCTGAGGGATATGCTACAATTACTGCATCAATATCTGCACTACAAAACGCGACACATGGAAATTATTGGTTATATCTTCCGCCTGGCATTTGTGGAGGAGACCGTGTGCTTTTGACAATAGGAGAGCAGCCACTTGATCAGCCTCCTGATTATATAGGATATGACCTTGCAAGCCATATTGCACAAGGAGTTGGAAATCCTACAAAATCTGATATAACATTTGAGCTTATCAATGCAGGAATTCATACGTTTGAAAACTGTTCTGTAAACTATGTCTCAAACAATCAAACAACCACGATCAAAACTTTCAATGTGATACCACCGGGAATGGAATACAAATATCATGCCAATTTAACATCCACTTCAAAAGTAAGTGGATTTCTTGAATGCAAAAACCCTCCAATCACTAAAGTGTATTCCGATGTATGGGTAGATATAATTCCATATTGAGCGATGAAAAAATAAAAACTCTACATCTTTCATTAGTTCTGTTTTAAGCCACGAAAAACATGCTTTAAAAAGTCTTTTTCGTTTTGATATTAAACAAATTTAATCAAATCCACCACCTGCTTTTAAAATAAAATATTTCTACAAATTATGAGTTCTGGCAAGTCTGACATAACGATTCTTGGTTTTAATGACAATGGCATGACTGCAGGAATACCGCGAAGTGAGCAGATACACATGGGAATCTTTGGAGAGGTGGGTTCAGGAAAAAGTATTGTGGATACAATAATGATAAACCAGAACATAAACCGAGATCAAGGGTTCATGCTTGTTGACCCGCATGGAACTTTGGCACAAGATGTTCTAAGAATGATTCCAGAATCAAAAAAGGACCGTGTAATCTACATCAGTTTGGATACAGTGCGCTTGTGGGGAAAAATTGTAAAAATAAATCCACTTGAGGTAAAGAGTGGAGGTGACAGATATGTTGTTGCCATGAATCTTGTAAATGCATTACGAAACATATATCGTGATTCATGGGGCCCACAACTTGAAGCCTTGCTAAGAAATGGTGCAAATGCACTTGTAGAGATAGATGACTCGACACTTCGAGACCTGGTAAAAATAATAACAGATGATAGGATGCGTTCTGTTTTTATGAACAAAGTTGCAAACCGTGATGTCAGACATTTCTGGAATGTTTTGTTTCCCCAGCAGTATCAAAAAGATGCAGGACGTTCGGCATACAACAAACTTGACAAGATCTTGTCAACGCCACAAGTTGCAGCAATACTTGATACTGCAAAATCAACAATTGATTTTGGAGATATAATGGAATCAGACAAGTGGGTAATAGTAGATTTGTCCAGTGGCGGCTCTGATGATGTTATATCATTTCTTGGGACTATTCTAATCAACATGGTCTATGTAGAAGCAAGAAAGAGATTTGGAAGGCAGGATCTTTCCACAAAACCATTTTTCATGTATATCGATGAGGCACATCTTTTTGCTCCATTTGCGCTCAGGGAACTGCTAAACACCATGAGAAAGGCAAACATGAAGGTGACAATTGCGACCCAGACCATCAATACATTCCCAAGGGAGTTTGCAAAGGAGATATCTGCCCTAGTTCGTACGCTAGTCTGCTTCAAAGTGGATATGGAGACTGCAAACATGTTCAAGACTGTAATGCCGGTATCAGTAGAGCAACTCACATCAATGACGCAGGGAAGATTCGCCTTTTATTCCCAGGGGAACCCGCCGCACACAGGATTACTGATAGCAGTTCCAATAGTTGATAGGAAAAAAGACTGGAAGGAATTGGCAAGATATAGTGTAGAAAAATATGGCGAACCAACATCGCTTGAAAAGTATGTCATGCCAACAAAGTCGCAACATTATTCCCCACAAGTGACACCACTTGAGGCAACAATCTTGCTCTTGCTGTATAATGAAAATAGGGATATGACAAAAGATGAGATCTACGAGTTTGTTTACAAAATGTTTCCAGTAAACAAGCGAGATGTTTTTTCAAAACTTGATGATATCCTAGTCAATCAATTACATCTAGTAGAGCGTAAAAATACAACATTTAACGATGGCGATGACAAACTTGTCACTCGTTATGTTTTGTCAGGCCTTGCATACAATAGTTTTTTCTCACAAGCTATGATGGGAAGACGTGCAGGGTCTCCACTACACCAGACTACAATATTTCTTATAATGAACATGCAGCAAAAGACATTCAAGTTTTGTATTCCAGATCTTGGTGACAAGGGAGAGCAAAGACCAGACTTGTTGATATTTGAACCACAAAGACGTGATGATTCAAAAGAGATAACATATGACCCTCTGTATTGGTCTGAAAAAATAATTGCAGTTGAAGTGGAGACTGATCCTACAAAACATGAATCTCAGGTTGTTGAAAATTTCAGGAAAAACTTTGAACTCGGGTACGATGTATGGTTTATAGTTTTTTCAGACAAACACAAACAGTATGTTGTAGATGCAATGAACAAAAATAATATTGCAAAACAGTTTTACAATATTGCACTCATCGCACCTGATATAGTAGAGAGACTAGGCAACATACAGAACAATTCTGTAACTCATCTAACTAGGGAGGAACTTGAGGTGTACAACATACTAAAAGGCGGTGGTACTGCGCAATCTGTTGCCTACAAGGCAGAACTTTCGGCATACGATGTCATGGGGATTTTGTGGAAACTTGAACAAAAAGGCGTGGCAGAACGTGGCTATATTGAGACTAGAAATACAAAATTTGCCTTGGAAGGAGGAAAAAGCATCACCCAGACCAAAAGAGAGGAATATTTCATACCGACAGAGGAGGGCAAGAAACTTGCTGAAAACTCTAATTCACATAATTTGGAAGCAGAGAAGAAAAACGACACGGCTGTATTATCTGATACAAAAGACAAGAAACCGGTAGGGTTTGATTTTTCAAAACTCAGCGATCGAGGATTAAAGGACTTGGTATTAGATCCAGAAAATGGACCTTTTGCAAAGGCCATGCTTGAAAATAGGGGAAATTATGTTCATATCAAAAACGGCAAGGTAATGACAAGAAAAAAGCCACGATGACATCTATAGGCAACTAGAGTACAACTTTGTCTTTCTGTTGTTGAGCAAATGAATCCAATGAATTGGGTTTGCTGTGGACTTTCTCAACATGTACTTGAAACCCCTCTTATGAGTAAAAAACAATATTGCATTCTTTGCAGGTGGGCACGCAATCACTAGAACCGTTTTTGATTTAATCGATATGATTGAAATTCAGCTATGTTGTAATCAATAATTGTTGTTGTGATCCTCAGTCTGATCCTATCTGTTTGGTATGATCATGTTTGATGGCATTCTTGTACAACTGTTTAAAATGAAAAGAAAAATCATATGTCATGAGCGAAATGATCACAGTACCAAAAGAACTCTTGATTAAAATGCAAGCAAAACTATCGGAAGCAGGAAAAAAGATCGAGTATCTTGAGCGTCTCGTAAAAACTAGATGATAACTTCCTTTTGATCCAAGATTCTGGCTAGTATTTCCTTTAGTTCATTGTAGTCTTTGCGCAGCTCTTTTACATCATCTGTGTACCTGTTATCCTGTTTCTTTGAGTGCTCTTTAGCACGTTCATATTTTAGAGCAACAGCTTGGCTCAGAAATGCTGAGCATTGCTGGCATCTTACTGCCAATGGTGACTCTATTCTTCCGCACTGCGGGCATTTCAATATCTTCATCTTTTCGTCTCTTTTTTCTTCTGGTTCAAGACCTCTTTCTCTGCGGATTGCAGTGCGAACATCAGAATTTATCACACTAAGATATGTCTCGGTGGTAGCAATTGAGGAATGGCCAAGAATCTTTGATACTGTTTTTACATCTACACCAGAAAGTAAAAGATTCGTACCTCTGCTATGTCTTAGCTTGTATAATGATCTTTTACGAATGCCTATTTTCTGGCAGGCCTTTCCGATGATCTCCCGCAGATGCCCGTAACTTACATAACCTGATCTGGATCTCTTTGAATAAAATACATAAGAATCAGGATCATCTTTGTAGGGACTCTTTGATACTAGATCAAGCAACGGTCTGTAGCATAAAAGAAGCGGAATGTTTCTACTGGGACTCTTTCCACTCTTTACAGTTACAATTACTTCGCCATCTTTGTGGTTAAACGTTAATTGTTTTTGTTTTAATAATATGCCTTCATGAGTTCTAAAACCACCTTCGTATAGGGTAAGAATTAATGTTGATACAATCTCTCCATCTGATGTCATTTCTAACAATGTCTTGATTAATTTCATGACCTCGTCTTCTGAAAACCCTTTTCTGTTTTCAAGTGTGTTATCATCTGTTTTTCTTCGATACTTTGTAGGTCGTATCCATGATACAAGTTTGGGATACTCGTCGCCATTGTTGAGATCTATAATCTTTTTTGTTTTTGCATATGCTACAAATCTTTTCAGGGTAAAGGCAAATCTTTCCCGGGTCTCACTTGACCAGTCTTTTTTTTGCATCTGATTTATGATGTATTCTACGTCTTTTCTGGTCCACTGTGACACTGCCTTGTCATCCTTCCAGGTCAATATGGTCCTGACATTCCAAGCAAGGGTAGATACGCGGGAGACCGAGATACCATTTGTTACCATTGTCTCAAGGAAGGCAACCGCCATCTTTCCATTCTTGTAAATAGATATGTTCTTCTTCTCCCTCTCAAGACGCCGAGGGGAGTTGTGAAGATCTGTTTCCATCATACCCAAAGACCTCCTTTTGAATTAAAGGCCCAGCAAAAAGCACCCCAAATTCGTTCATTGGGTTTCGAATTAGATAGGGTATACCGGGGGTGGGTTTCGAACCCACGACCTCCAGATTATGAGTATTACCCTTGATGTGGACTGGCACTCTAGGCCAGGCTGAGCTACCCCGGCATAATTAACGCCTAAATTCTTGATGCAATTAAATGTAGCTTGCTTAAACTTGCGCAATCTGTTTCCAGTTGGTATCTACTTTTGATACCCATTGGAATTTCTTTTGTAATGCAGATGTGTAAAGTTTTTCCCACTCTAGCCCCACTGCATCAGACCAAGCTTTGACTACTCTTGGGTCAATGTAATTTCGAAGTGATGTTCCCAAATTATAGTCTCGAGTTTTTTCTGTTAATTCTAGTGTAAGTTTTAATTTCTCTTCACGTTGCTTTAGTTTCTCAGATTGTTTCTCGGTCTTGGGTTTTGTCTCCTTTAGTTTTTTTATTGCTTCACGTTTTTTCTCCAAAGTCTCATCAAAGTTCTTTGGTATGGTTCTTTTGTGATTACACGTTACTGCAGCTTCTAGGTTTGCTAGTCTGGCATGGTATATCTTGATGTTTTCTGATTTTGATTTGAGATTGTCAACTTTTTTGAGATAATTTGTGACTACTTGTGTTGCAAGATATGTTCTGAATACTTTGGCAGTGAGCCCCTTTACTATGCCTCCAAGAAATTCATTTACATGTCTTGATGTAATTCCATCAAATATTAGCTCGTCCTTTTTCTTTTTCTCTGTTAGTTTTTTGAGATTTTCATAAAACATTTTATCCTGTTCTGATACTGGAAGTGGCTTTTGCCATCTTACACTGTCTTTTCCTAAAAAGTCAAATTCCACAATACCTGGTTTTAGATTGATATGCTCTACTCTTAGTGTAGTAGCACCTACGGTATCTGCCTCATCTGGGTCCTTTTCGTCCCCTACTCTCATTGCAGTCTTGTAAATTAGATAACAAACAGTTGCAACGCTCCTTACCTTCTCGTCCTTGTCTGACATTTTTTTGATAACCATTCCCAGTACCTTGTCTATTTCTGCAGCTAGTTTTGTTGCCTTGTCATACTTCATCTTGTCACGTTCTTGTTTGAGATCTGATGTGTCAGAGAGCCACACATACTTTCTTTTATCGGTGAGCACATCCATCCAACTTGCAAGCCACATAAAGTCAGATTCATGAATTATTTTGCCCCAATTACCTGGAGGTACCTTGGCTTCCTTTCCTAGGTTTAGTGTAACATCTTTTTCTGTAACTCGTGGCTTCCACTTGCCTCTTAGTGGGTGGTCGCCTCTTCCGATAAAAAGACCAGGAGGTTCTGCCATCCAGTTTGCCACATCGACTTCCTTTCCGTCAATTATTGCCTTGCCATACATGGACTTCATTTTTTCTTTAATCTCCTTTCTTGTTGATGCGATCTTTTTCTTTTCTTCTTTTGTCATGGTCAGCTTAGAGTCTTTTTCCAGGTCAACTACTCTGAATGCCTCGGAAAAATCAATATCTGAAAGTGAAATGCCTTTGAATTTTGCAGGAAGTACTTTTACAAAGTAAGAGAGAAAATTCTTTTGAAAGACTTGATCTTTGACATAAGGCGTGTCCTTCTTTTTTGCCCACTGGTAAGCCATCTCTTCAGCATCAATGCTTAGGGGAACTTTTTCTCCCTTGATCTTAACTGCAATGCCTTTTGATTCGTAGGGAGGAAGAAACGCTATGCCATTGTGTTGAAGGGTTTTCCATTTCATTTTTGATATCACTAAATTCTTGATTAAATCTGTTGACTTTGACAAAAATTGTCTTTTGTCGTATATCAATCTAACCAAAAGAATCGTGTAAAAATCACAAAATTCTGTGCTCTGGCATTTCTGTATTGATAAAATGGATATAAAAAAGATGTATTTTAGCTAAAAAGCTCTTTTTTTATGTAATTTTCAAACTCAATGTCTGTCTTGTCCTTTCTTGCCTCAAGAAACATGATTGCATCATTGCCTACTGGATAGCGCGGTAATGGGTTATCTGATGTGACAGCCTTGATTATGGTACTTGCTACCTCTTGTGGGGGAGTTCCCATCTCTGACATCATAAGTAATCCCTTCATCACTTTGTCAGTGATATCCTTGTAGGCAGAGTCTGGCTTTGTTGTCTTTTTCAGGGTTGAAAACAAGTTTGTTTTGATGACGCCGGGTTCTATGATTATTGTTTTAATTCCAAATGGAAACAACTCGTATCGCATTGACTCGCTGAGGCCTTCTAATGCAAACTTGGAGCTGATGTATCCTGGAGTTACTGGAAAACCAATTCTTCCTGCAACCGAGCTGACATTTACTATTGTTCCTGATTTTTGGCTGCGCATTGTAGGCAATACTGCTTGAATTGTACGTACAACTCCAAAAAAGTTTGTTTCAAACTGATCCTTTAGATCTGAAATTGTTAGATCCTCCAAACATCCAACAAGGAAATAGCCTGCATTGTTTACCAGAACATCAATTCTCTTTTTTTCATCTAGTATGACTTTGATTGCTTTTTTAATGGTATTTTCATTATTGACATCAAGTTCTACTACTCTAATCTGCAGATTCTCTTTTTTTGCAATCTCTAAAATTCTATCACCTTTTTTGGTGTCACGCATTGTTGCGTATGTATGGTATCCCCCTCGTGCTAGTGCAAGAGCTGTCTCAAAACCTATTCCGCTTGAGCTTCCAGTCACTAGTGCAACTTTATCCATGTTAGATCTTTACCTATGAGACTAATAATTTGTATTGGTCTACAGATATTTTATGATCTTACTCTATGATGTCATACCAGGGGTTTGTCCCCTTCAGCAGGTTCTGTGATTTCGGTTGCTTCACCATCTACTATTCTTTGGAGAATCTCTTTTGCTGAAAACTTGTGAAGATATTCATTGTTGTTGCCGCATCTGTATGAAAAAGTACAGCGCGGACATCCTGATTCATTCTTGCAAGGGCACTCTGTTACAATGTCAAGGCTTCTCTCAAATGCCTTTTCAAGCCTATCATAGAGTGCCCTGCTTGCGCCATTTCCGCCTATTGCAGAATCATAGACAAAGACAAGACCTGATGTTCCAAGGGATATGCCTCCTAGGTCTTGTGACACTCCTCCTGTAATCATGTTGCTTCCCTCTATGACTACATGTTCTGTAGCGTGATATCCACTTGCTTCAACATATTCTTCATTTTCTGCATTGCTTATCTCGTTTAATGGTCTTGGGGCTTTGAAAACAATCCCCTTTGTAATAAAATCATAATCAAGCGGTTTTTCTAAAATTATTTTTTGTCCCTGTCCTACCTCTTGACCCAATTCCAAGTTGACATATCCGTAGACTCTTTTCTGAATGTGTAACTTGCAGAATGCAACCTCGACTCCATTTGCAAGCCTTTTTTCAAAAATTGTTTCAATTGTTGGCCACTCTTCTGTTAGTGCCTTGGTGTAGTATGGATAATTTTTTGGAAGATATTCTAATTTTGCAGTCATGTTCTCTGGATATCCAATCTCTTTGACTTTGTATCTAATTCCTGCCAAAAAGTAAACTGCTTGCGGGTGTAGTTCTTCTAAAGCAATTGGCAATACACGCTCTCCTACTTTTTTACCATTCAAGAATATGTCAATTGATCTTCCTATTCCTCTTATGCTGTAATCTTCCAAGATTGATTTTATCTGATCATAATTTGGAACGTATCTATTTTCAATCAAAACAAGATTACCGGCACCCACGTGTCTTTCGATAACATCTTTGTGTTCTGACAATTCATGTTTTGCAATTGGTTTGTCGCAAGCCATTGCAATGACTTGAAATTCTTCAACAAAGGGATTTTTCGGATCAATGTAAATCTGTTCAACATCTTCAAAATAATCTGCTGGGTGATTTTTGTAATATTGAGATATTGGATCATTGCCTAGCACTAGAAACGCATATCCACCCTGGCCTTTTCTAGCTGCTCTTCCTATCCTCTGTGTCAGTCTATTGACTGGAATGGTCGATGATATTACTCCGTCCACATTACCTACATCTATTCCAAGTTCAAGCGTGGGAGTGGCAGAAATTGCTAGTAACTTGTCAGTCTTGAACAAGTTTTCAACTGATCTTCTATAATTTGCCATGAGGCCTGCTCGATGAACCTTAATGTCCACCTTTTGCCTTCTTGCTTGAAGCGCCAAAAGTTCTGAATTGAGGTGTGAGTTGCTAAACACCAATGTCTTGTGCTGTTTTGATGTCAATTTTTTTAGTATGTCAATCATCAATGCACGTTGGGTCATCAAGGAAGGAAAAAGCATTGAAAATTCCATCTTGCCTTTCTTGCCGGATCCTGACACTTGAACCATCTTTACTCCAAATAACATCTGACAAAATGATAATGCATTTTCCAAAGTTGCAGATGCTGCAATTATCTGTAACTTGGGTGCAATTCGCTTCAGCCTTTTTATGATATAATGAACATTGGAACCAAAAATTCCAGAGTACACATGTGCTTCATCAACTGCAAGAAATCTAGTTGTACTAAACAGAGAAGCAAACCTGGTTCTGTGCCACAAGTGATAATGTATAACATCAAAGTTGGTTATAATCACCTGAGGAGGATTTGCAAGAATCTCTACACGTTCTTCTTGTTTTGTATCTCCATCAAATACTGCACATCGTATGTCCATCCTGTCTGTAATTTCTTTTATTTTTGGATACTGATCTCTTGAAAGAGACTTGGTTGGATAAACAAAAATTGCCTGTATTGCGGGAACAGAATTCTTTGAGTTTTCTATTCTTTCTATGATTGGTACAACAAATGATTCTGTTTTTCCAGATGCAGTGGGTGCAGTAATTACCACATTGTTGCCAGAAACAATATGGTGTATTGCCTCCTCTTGGAATTTGTAGAATTTCTTTATACCTTTTGATTCTAGGGCATCAACTATGCGTTGGTCAAGACCTGAATCTGTCACAGTCGAGCCCATTTCAGGGTCAGGCTCCTCTATTATCTTAAAGTGTGAGACATAATGCCTCTTTGAGAAAAGGACAGACTTGGTAATCTCAGCAATCTTTGCCCCTCCTATCATCTTGTTTATTTCTTCTTCAGTCTGCAACATGCCTTCTTTTTCTAGAGTTGATTCTGACTGATCTTTTGTTGGTATCTCGTCATTGTCAAATTTTATCAAAAACTCTAGAAATGCCTCATCCAAATTTTTCTTGGAATCTATGATGTCTTCAATTTTGCACTTGGGACAGCTAAAATGTATTTTTTGATTAAAAGTACGTTGTACGTCTATCTTGGATTTACACTTGGGACAATTATGCACTAGTTCAAAAGAACAATTCTGGCTGATTTAATTTTTGGTTCTTGTCTGATGTGAATCACAGGTTAAACCTTTGAGTTAATGATGTGTTCAAAACCATGATGACATATAA
>JABDBR010000011.1:0-3658 GCA_013288545.1 Nitrososphaerota archaeon
TAGCCCAGTTCTCAGTATTTGACGGAATAAAATGGGATACGGTCAACTCTACTGGAACAATACAGAACTGGACACACCTGGCTGCCACATACAACGGCACTGACATTGCAATCTATGCCAACGGCACAAAACAGGATTCATTGCGCCTTCCTGGAGTGCTGACCATATCTGATGATGGGCACCTAACGCCTGTTACACCAGACCATCTTACATCAAACTCTGATGTTGTAATCGGTGCAGCAATTGACACTACAAGAAACTATGCAAAGGACAGGTTCTCAGGCCAGATAAAAGATGTCAATTTCTACAATACACTACTTGACTCATCTCAGATACAGCAGCTATACGTACAGGATACACAAGGAGTGCAGTCAGGCCCGATATCTGCAAGCGTCCCAATGGCTGAGAGCGTATCAATATCTGACTCAATTCAGGCACTACTCAACTCTGGAATAAACGGAACTGGAATGATAAACGGAACCAGCATAAACGGTACTGGAACAAACACAACAGCCTTTTCCGTTGTGCCTACAATTACAAACCTCAAGAGTAGCTATACCATGGGAGATAACCCCGAGTTTGAATTCAAGATATTCAAGGACTCAGACATCCAGAAGATAAAGAAAACAATCAAGACAAGCATGCAACAGGGTGGATGGAATGAAAAGAACACCACTATCTCAGTCACAGTAACAGCCCCTGATGGTACAGTAATTCCGCTCAAATCCGAGTTCAAAAAGATGAAGGAAGGCAAGTTTGACATCAAGATTCTATCAAAGAAGTATGGCAAGCCAGGATTGTACACCATTACAGCAACCATGGTCAAGGACGGCAAGACGTATACCACACAAAACCAGTATGCATGGGGCCTTGTATCACTGAATACCCAAAAGAGCACCTACAGACCAGGCGAGACTGCAAACATGACTATTGTAGTACTTGACAGTGGTGGCCATCCAGTATGTAATGCCAACCTATCAGTTATGGTAACAGATCCAAGCTCTCACATCACAACATTATTGTCTGGAGTGGGAGTTTCTGCAGGCTCTGAATGTGGTCTGTACAATACCCAGTATGCTACTACCGTCACGGGAAACTATACCGTTAACGTATCCGCAACTGCAAATTCCATCAAGACTGACTTTAACACATCATTTCTGGTACAGAATAATATTCCATTTGATATTGTCAGAACAGCACAAAGCAAGATTGATCCAGTCAACAATCCAAATTCATTTAATGTTAAAATCAATATTGCATCATCTGTAAACCAGACTGGAGTTACCATCAAGGAATCAGTTCCATCTGTACTAAACGTAACAACAGATGCAAGTGTCCAGACAGTAGGAGATGCTAAAATTCTGACATGGAACAAGAATCTTTTACAAAACAAGACATCTGTACAATACTCATATACTGTACCACTTGTATTTCCGCAGCTATATGCCCTAGGTCCAGTACAGATTACATATGGAAACCAGACATTTATCGAGGCAAGACAGTGGTTTGTGGCAAACGATCCTCCATTATCTTATAATAATGGAGTTGCAACTGTATCTTCAACTACTGCTGCAGCGGCAACCTCACTTGCAATAAACTCAAATTTCCAGAATAATGACTATTTGTTGGTAGGCATTTCATCAAGTGGAAATAACGGAGTAAAATATCTGAACTACACCACGGGTGCTGCTTGTGCTACTGGCTCTACCCAAGATATAGATCATAATACAGTAAACACTGACTTGAACGCTACCCGTAATGCAACACAAGCAAATAGTAAAAACGCTACTGCAGCTGTTAGAACACAGATATATGGAATGCAGGTTGTTCCTGGCACTACAGGAACTCTCCAAATCTGTCTTACACTAAAGGCTGCAAATACAAGGACTGCTCTGTCGGCTGTATTATTGCATGGAGTGAATGCAACCAATGCGCTAGGTTATGCAAAACAGGTAGTTCTAGCAAGCGGAACAACGGTTAGTGCGTCTATTCGAGCAGAACCAAACAGTGTTGTTTTAGGAGTTGTGGAGGACTCTAAAGCTACTACGCCAACTATAACTGCTCCTGCAAAACTCATTGCGGGAAGTAGTGGTGGTGGAGGCGGTACTGTTATGGGTTGGGGCATGGCCAACAATACTGCCCCAGCTGGTGGTGGATCAACAACTATAACTGCGAGTGGCTGGGCTACTGCAACTAACTCTTTATCAATAGTAGAGCTAAAGGGACTCAACTATTCTAGAATCGAATCACTACCGCTAGCTGATACGATTTCCAAGACCGCAATCAAGTCTCTCTCAGAATCACTCTCCCTAGCTGATACCGTTAAAGCAATAAAGACAAAATCTCTAACAGAATCACTCTCCCTAGCTGATACGATTTCCAAGACCGCAATCAAGTCTCTCTCAGAATCACTCTCCCTAGCTGATACGATTTCCAAGACAAAGACCGCCTCACTTACAGAATCACTATCACTAGTTGATACAATCACTAAATCAAACTCCAAGTCTCTCTCAGAATCACTACCGCTAGCTGATACGATTTCCAAGACAAAGACAAAATCTCTAACAGAATCACTACCGCTAGCTGATACGATTTCCAAGACCGCAATCAAGTCTCTCTCAGAATCACTCTCCCTAGCTGATACGATTTCCAAGACAAAGACCGCCTCACTTACAGAATCACTATCACTAGTTGATACAATCACTAAATCAAACTCCAAGTCTCTCTCAGAATCACTACCGCTAGCTGATACGATTTCCAAGACAAAGACAAAATCTCTAACAGAATCACTCTCCCTAGCTGATACGATTTCCAAGACCGCAATCAAGTCTCTCTCAGAATCACTACCGCTAGCTGATACGATTTCCAAGACAAAGACAAAATCTCTAACAGAATCACTCTCCCTAGCTGATACGATTTCCAAGACAAAGACAGCTTCACTTACAGAATCACTCTCCCTAGCTGATACGATTTCCAAGACCGCAATCAAGTCTCTCTCAGAATCACTCTCCCTAGCTGATACGATTTCCAAGACAAAGACAGCTTCACTAACAGAATCACTACCAATCTCTGATTCAGTCACAACCATTTCATCAAAGACTGCCTCACTAACAGAATCACTATCACTAGTTGATACTATTGTTGCACCAAAATCAAAGATAGTGTCTCTAACTGATTCACTATCACTAGTTGATACTATTGTTGCACCAAAATCAAAGATAGTGTCTCTAACTGATTCACTCTCCCTAGCTGATACGATTTCCAAGACAAAGACCGCCTCACTTACAGAATCACTACCAATCTCTGATTCAGTCACAACCATTTCATCAAAGACTGCCTCACTCTCAGAATCACTATCACTAGTTGATACTATTGTTGCACCAAAATCAAAGATAGTGTCTCTAACTGATTCTTTATCACTAGTTGATACTATTGTTGCACCAAAATCAAAGACAGTATCTCTCTCAGAATCACTCTCCCTATCTGATTCAGTCACAACCATTTCATCAAAGACTGCCTCACTAACAGAATCACTACCAATCTCTGATTCAGTCACAACCATTTCATCAAAGACTGCCTCACTAACAGAATCACTATCACTAGTTGATACTATTGTTGCACCAAAATCAAAGATAGTGTCTCTAACTGATTCACTATC
>JABDBR010000011.1:3758-41202 GCA_013288545.1 Nitrososphaerota archaeon
TCATCAAAGACTGCCTCACTAACAGAATCACTATCACTAGTTGATACTATTGTTGCACCAAAATCAAAGATAGTGTCTCTAACTGATTCACTATCCCTAGTTGATACTATTGTTGCACCAAAATCAAAGACCGCCTCACTCTCAGAATCATTATCCTTGGTTGATCCAACTCTTGCTTTTACTAAAGCAAAGACTAATTCACTCTCAGAATCCCTTTCCCTATCTGATACAATCACTAAATCAAACTCCAAGTCTCTCTCAGAATCACTCTCCCTAGCTGATACAATATCCAAGACACAATCACAGTCTCTCTCAGAATCACTCTCCCTATCTGATACACTTGTTTCATCCAAGACAAAGACCGCCTCACTCTCAGAATCACTACCACTAGCTGATACCGTTACTGCACCAAAATCAAAGATAGTGTCTCTAACTGATTCACTATCACTAGTTGATACTATTACCACAACTCAATCTACATCTGTATCACTCTCAGAATCACTCTCCCTATCTGATACAATCACTAAATCAAACTCCAAGTCTCTCTCAGAATCACTCTCCCTATCAGATCCAGTCCTTTCTTCGATAAAAGCAAAGACTGCCTCACTAACAGAATCACTACCAATCTCTGATTCAGTCACAACCATTTCATCAAGGACTGCCTCACTAACAGAATCATTACCAATCTCTGATTCAGTCACCAAGAAAATTGTAAAATCACTTGCAGAGATAATGTCAATCACAGACCCAGGTCTTTCCTCAATAAAGGCAAGAGTTGTATCACTTTCAGAATCACTTTCATTATCTGATGTATACAACAAACAAACAATCAAGTCTCTCTCAGATTCATTTGGAATCGCAGATGTAGCTCAAATCCGTACTGGCACTATTTCACTAAGCGATGGTCTTACCATATCTGATATAACAAATAAACAGATTGTTATCAACATGGCTGATAATCTATCCATGAATAGCTCAACTACTGCAGTATCTAATCTTAAGCCAAATCAAAATCTAGTTGAGACTAATCAAAAATCTATCACTATTGATCCAATCAAGCCTGAATTGCTTGTAGTAACTAATAACATTGCACTTTCAAATGTAACCATACCCTCAACAGTAACAAATCCTTCTATCAATTATACAGCTGTAAAACATACTAGTGGTAGTACAACATCTGTACAGATTACCAATTCACTTACAATTACCAAAGACACTAGCGGTAATACACTACCTGAAGTAAAAATGACAATTCCAGCTGGTACTACTATAACTGGTACATCATGGGATGCAAGTCTTATACTGCCAACCACGCAAAGCTCATCAACAATATCGTTGCCTGCATCGCCAAATCAAGTAAATACGCCACAAACTATAATCAAAGTAGGATCTGATGTATCGCTTTCGTTTAATAATCCTGTCAGACTTGCATTTGTTGGACAGGCTGGAACACGCACAGGTTTCTTCCATTCTAATCCAACAGTGACAGAAATCACAGCTATCTGTACCTCTGATAGCACTTTGGGAATTCCTTCTGGGTCTAATGAATGCAAGATTAATGTAGGATCTGATCTTATTGTCTGGACAAATCATTTTACTGGTTTTGCAACATGGACTTCAAGCACAAGTACACCTGGAACTGCTCCTAGTACTTCAACTTCAGGCGCAGGTGGAGGGGCTACCGGTGCAGGTGCATCCGGAACCGGAGCATCTGCATCAAGTAATGGCGGAGGAGCAGGACCTTATCTTAAGATCCAAAAAATATCATATGATGTATGTGACAAACAAATTGTAAGAATCCAAGTTGCAACAGAAGTTAATAGTACAAATCCAATGGTAATAGTTCGTACATCAATTACTGGTGTAGTTACTGCAAAACTTGTTGCAGATCAGCCATATGCACAAGAAAATGTCAATGCCACAATCAGAAAACTAGTCTATGAAGCTTCCGTTAATCCAAAAGAAACTTCATTTGAGGTACTTGCATTAGAGTCAATTGGGCACAACATATTCTCCGTAGGAAAAACAGTTGAGGTTACTGGTTGTAGTGAGGATCTTGATTTCACAAAAGTTGAGTTGACAACACAACCAGTTACAATTGACCTTGCGGTACCAAAGATATTTGATATTAAATTCCAAGCAGGTAATGGAACAAAACAACTTGCATTAGAACCAACAACTCAATTTGTGAACAACCAGCCACTTTCAGTATATGCAATTGTAGATACGCCTATATCGATTACCGCCTCAGATCTACGATTCATGGGAATTGAAGATAATCAAACTGGACAATATCATGATATCACAATGAATGTAGTTCCATTACAAATATCAAACAGCACATATCTACTATCTGGAACAATTCCATCCGAATTGCTGCAAGCACCTGGTATGAAATATTGGATTCATGTAGAAAACAATGCAGGCAAGAAAGTTGATTCAGATACTGCTACAATTGGAGTAAAACCAAGTTATCCTGTTCTTCTTGGTGGTATAGAATTGGATGCCAAGATGGCAAGAATAGAAGGAACTACGGGTCATCCTACTGCGTACTTGACCAATAACTCTACGGGATCAGTCTATGGATATGTTGAATTGATAGTTAATGGAACTGCTGCATACACTTCCCCATCACAGATATTCAATACTGGACAAAATATGGTAAATCTAGAATGGAAGACTCCAACGGTTGGCAAGATATCCCAATATCAATTGCAGGCAAGAGCAGTGATCTTTGGAAAATCAATTGATACTATGCCATCATATGTTACTACATTCCCTGGAACAGTCAACTTACCTATATCCAAACTAGTTAATGTGAGTGATATCTCAATAGGAAATAATACCATAGCAAAAGCATCTACACTTTATTCATCATTTGTAAATGATGGTACTATGCGATTCCAAGTGACTGCATCTGATGGTACATGTGTAATAGGAGCAAGTGATAATTGTCTTGTCAGCAAATCTACATTGGGACTGGCTGGTAACATGAAGACAGTTACAATTGGTGATCAAGTTTACAGAGTGAGATATTCTGGCTCTGATGATTCTCTTGAGCGCTTTTCTATAACCTCTGTTGATTCACTAAGTGGAAACTGGAAAGTCGAGATTGATTCTACAAATGGACTAATTCCAACTGTTCATGCTATGGATGATGTACCACTCAAAGTAAAATACAGAGCAGTAGACACCCCATTCATATCTGAAAATTCCTAGTGTACTGTTTTGTTTTAGAATATAATTTACAACTTAAGGAAAAGCAGTTGCCTGTGCAAGATGAGAATCAAGTTCTGAGATCTTTATTCTTTCTTGAGTCATTGAATCACGATTTCGTATTGTCACAGTACCGTCTTCTAATGTCTGGTGATCAATTGTAACTGCAAATGGTGCACCAACTTCGTCTAGTCTTCTATATCTTCTTCCTATTGCTCCGGAATGATCCAAGAATGCATCATATTTTTTTCTTAACATGATGTAAACCTCATCAGTCTTTTCAGCCAATCCATCTTTTTTTACAAGAGACAAGACACCAACATGGACTGGTGATAGATATGGCTCTAGGGAAAGGACAACTCTATCATTTTCCTTGTCTTCGCGAAGCCTGTGCTCTATCATGGTATAGAGACTTCGGTCTATTCCCATTGATATCTCAAATACATGTGGTAAAACCTTGATTTCATCATCCATTACCTCAAATTTTTCTTTGCTTGTGTTGGCATGGCTTTTCAAGTCATAATCAGATCTATAATTACACGCCACAAGCTCAAGCCAGCCTGTATTGGTTTCAACCTCAAAGTCAAATGCAACGGTAGCATAAAACGCCTTTTCCTTTTCTCCTAATTTTCTAAACCTGCTTCTCGCAACATCAATTCCTGTTTTTTGATAAAACTCTACCAGCAAGCCAAGATAATATGCCACAAGCTTGTTTGGAACTATGCCTGAATCAAGTGCCTCTTTACATGTCATGTTCTTTATGGTATCATCAATCATTATCCTGATCTGGGTGTTTTCCACCTCTGAGAACTTTGCCAGATCATCAAGCTTGTTAGGATTACAAAAGACCTCGATCTCTGCTTGGTAAAACTCTCTTAATCTAAGAAGGCTCTGTCTTGGCGAGATCTCATTTCTGAAACTCTTTCCTATCTGGGCAATGCCAATTGGAAGCTTTCCTCGCATTGTCTTGAACAGCCTTGGAAAATCAACAAAGATGGATTGACATGTCTCAGGCCTTAGATATGCTGGTTCTCCTTGGGCTCCTATTCCAACCTTGAACATCATGTTGAATTTTTTAATGTTTTCAAGACTTCCCTTGCATTTGGTGCATACGATCTTTTTCTCTGCTATAATTTTATCAAATTCTGCCAGGTCTGCATTTTCAGGAATTACTATTGAAGTGATCTCTGCAATCATCTTGTCTGCTCTGAAGATTGATTTACATTTTGTACATGTTGCAATTGGGTCAGCAAAACTTGCAAGATGACCTGATGCCACAAAGACATTCTCTGACATGATCTGTGAGCCGTCAATTTCCCACATCCTGTCTCTTCTTACCAGTTCCCTTCTCCACAGTTCGATGAACTTGTTTTTTAGGCTGACTCCAGATGGACCATATTCCCAAAAACCTGCCTGCGCATCAGAATAAATCTCGCAACTGGGAAAATAAAATCCGCGTTCCAGTGCAAGTTGTATTATTTGTTCATAGTTCATGGTACCATCAATTCTTCCTGATCAAGCCAGTTCTTTTGCCTTATTCAAGTTTCCAACATCATCTCGTCTCTCATCAATGGGTGTCTCTAAAATTATTGGTATTTTTTTCCGATTTATTGTCTTTATGATATGTCCAAGGCCCTTCTCTCCAATTTGTCCTAGTCCAATGTGTTCATGTCTGTCTAGATTGCTTCCAAGTTCTCCCTTGGAGTCATTCAGGTGTAAAATTTTGAGATGCTCAAACCCTATTGCTTTATCTAATTTTTCAAGTGTGGTTGCAGCGCCCTTCTCTGTACTCATATCATAACCTGCGGCAAAACCATGACATGTATCAAAACATATCCCAAATCTCTTTGCAGGTTTTAATTGAGATAAGATGGATGCAAGCTGATCAAGATCAGAGCCTACACTATTTTTTTGACCTGCCGTATTTTCAAGAAGAATCATTACATCATCTGGGGTATCTTTAGCAGCTTTTGTAAATGCCCTTACCAACATTTCAATTCCTTTCTTGTCACCTTCACCCTTGTGACTTCCCAAATGTGCTACAATGTATGGAATTCCTAGCTTGCTACATCTTTTTACTTCATCGATTAGGGAATCCGTAGATCTTACAAATGGATCTTCTTCTGGGGAGGAAAGGTTTGGCAAGTAAGGCATGTGGGCTACGGTTGCAAATCTGTCAATCTTGGTTTTAGCAAGTTTTTCTTTGAAACTGGAAGCGTCATTGCTTGTCAGGGGTTTTGCAGCCCATCCTCGTGGGTTGCGAGTGAAAATCTGAAATGCCGTACATCCTGTTGCCACTGCATTATCAACTGCCTTGTCTATCGAGCCTGCAATGGATACATGCAATCCGATCTGCATGTCACTAATTTACTTGGGCATAATTTAAACTCGTGGTGAAATAATCTGGTAAATATCTGACCTCCACTTGATGGTCAACAGGATAATCAAATTTTTAAGGTTAGTAAGAACAAAGAAGACATGTTAAAGATTGGAGCAAAGGATCTGGCAAAATATCCTTTTCTGACAGAAGCTGGTGAATATCTACGAAATACGGGATTAAGTCTTGAGCAACTGGGAGATCCTGACTGGCAACCAATTGTTGAAAAGGCATATGGTAGAATTGTAGTTGCCTCATCTGGTCAAATCTATGGCTCTGATCTTGAGGCACTTGACAATGATTCTGAGTTACTCTCCTTTCTGGTGGCAATAATTCTGCTCAAGTCTGCAGGTATTGCTACACTGATCCGACGGTTTTCGCTTGCAGAATCTAGGAGGGCTGAAAAGTATCTGCAACAAGATCTTTGGATAAGCAGGGATAAAAAAAATCTAGAGCTTCCATTAAAAATAATCCAAGATCTGTTTGCAGTTAATGTATCAATTGACAATGAAGATTTTGTAATCAAAGTACCAGATTATTTACAACGGGCTGTTCATTTCCACGAAAAAGAATGGAAGTTGGTAAATAGAAGAGTTGCAAATGGCCTTGTCTATCTGAGCGCACATGAGACAGTCAGATTGATACGCGCAGAGCTTGGGGAATACATCAATGGAAAAATCCAATCAGTCAACGTTGACTCTATCCCACAAAGCTTTCGACATAGAGTGGAGGACCTGGTTGCGCTTGCTAAAAAGTTCTCTGATACAACTTATGTCTCTTCAGAATATCCTCCATGTGTAAAACATGGAATCGAAGTTTTAGAAAAAGGAGAGAACTTGCCTCACTCTGGAAGGTTTTTGCTTGCTACATATCTTCTCTCAAAAGGTCAGACAGTTGATCAAATTGCTCCTTTATTCAAAAATGCTCCTGATTACAATGAGCGAACTACCAAGTACCAGCTAGCGCATATCTCAGGTTCGTCTGGAAGTGGAACTAAATATCAATGTCCGTCATGTGAAAAACTACGAAGTGAAAGCCTTTGTTTTGCTATTCCTGACTGTGATGGAATAATAAATCCGGTACAATTTGGCAAAAAGAGAAAGATCCAATGAACGAAAAAAATGCTTTGCTAATAGAGAGCGCATTTAAGGAATATTATTTTAATCGATTTGATCTGATACACGTTCCACAAAAGGCCACAGAAAGAGAGTTTGGGTATCAAAAATTCAACTCTGGAATGACAAGACATCTTGTCATAAAAAATGACAAGGAACTTCATCTTCTGTTAATGAGAGAAGTTCCATCTGATGTATACTGTTCAAATGCATACTATTCATTTCCAAATCTTTCAATGTCTGAAAAAGACTGGAAAGGAGCTGACTTGATCTTCGATATAGACGCAAAAGACCTTGCCCTTCCATGCAGAAAAGATCATACAATTTTCAAGTGCAACTCTTGCAATAATCATATGATTGAATTCCAGTCACAATGTTCCAAATGCGGATCTACAAAGTTTGATATCGTATCTGTGGGCTGCATGAATTGCATCTCCGAGTCTAAAAAAGAGGTGACAAAACTTGTTGATATACTGACAACTGACCTGAATGTAAAAAAAGAACAGATCGAGGTATATTTTTCTGGAAATGAAGGATTTCATGTTCGTGTAACTAATGCTGATTATGAACAATTGGGTTCGCAAGAAAGGGCTGACTTGGTAGACTATATTATGTTCAACGGTGCAATACCAGAATCTTTTGGAATTAAAAGACAAAATAATTCCAAGACTTCTCTTCCCACGTTTGAAGAAAAAGGCTGGCGCGGCAGAGTTGCCCGTAAATTATTTTCATCAAAATCAAAGGCACCCAAAGTAACAAGGGAAATAATTACCAGTGGATATTCTGCATTTCAAGTACAGCTAGAAGAGATCAAGAGAACGATGGGAGTCCGAGTGGATCCCAAGGTAACAATGGATATTCACCGTATATTCAGGCTTGAGGGATCTATTAACAGCAAGAGTGGTCTTTCAAAAATTCAATGTATCAACTTGGATTCTTTTGATCCATTTTTGGAGGCATGTCTGCTTGGAGATGATGATATAGACATCATGGCAGATTGTCCGATACAAATTAGGCTCAAAAACAAGAAATTTGGACCGTTCAACAATGAAATAGTTTCTCTGCCAAAATATGCTGCAGTTTACATGTTGTGCAAAGGCCTAGGAAATGCAACCTGACAAACTTCTTTTGACTTATTAATGGTGTTTTGCAAAAGAATCTAGGTAGACATTAATTTGACACAAAGGAAGGTATCCTGATTTTGTATAATTCATCGACCCAGTCCAGCCCACCTCCGCGTGATGCCGGAAAATACATCAGAATAGGAATTGTTGCTCTAATTGCTATTGTAATTTTTGTCCTGACAAGCAATCAAGCAGTAGTATTATACATGAACTCACAAGAGTTTGGCACTCTCTTTACAAAACCATTATACTTTTCATTGGTCTCTGCAGTGGTTCTGGCATCTATTACGCTGATACGGGTGAATATCAAAAACCGATCATCAATGTCTTGGTATGGCCTCAATGTCGTACTGACATTTTTCAAAAGGGGAAGTAGCTATTCTGTAACAGAAACCATTCCAAGCTTCAAAGATTACAAACTAAGTGTTCCAAACTTTATCATCTGGCAAATAACAAAGGTTGTGCTTTTTGGTGCCTTCTTTACAAATCTCATGTTTGGATTTGCAGTTGTATATCTACTTGATGGACATGATCTAGCTATTAGCAGTGTATGGAAAATATTCTCACTTCCATTTGTTACACCGCCTACAGACCCCTCCTACGCTGCAACACACGTAGTACCAATGATTCCATCACTGACAATTCTTATTCCTCCAATACTTGCTGTAATTGGTCTTAGACTTGTACTCTATGTGGGACTTCATAATATAGTTGGACTTGTCACTAGATATCTCCAAGATGCAGCAAAGGGCAAACCCAAGTTTCTAGATTACATATCTACAATTGAAGCAATAATTGGAATTGGAATAATCTGGGCTGGCATAAACATGTTTTTCACAGACCAAATTGATTACAATACAAAATATGCCATAGGTGGTACACTGGCTGCAGGATTTGCTCTTATTGCATTTTATTTTATTGATAAATTCAAGTCTCGAGTAATCATACTTCCTTCAAAACGTGACATCTACATCCGTGTAATTACTCTGATAATCATTGCTCTCATTGCCGGTTCCATAATGATGGTAAACAACAGCATTGCAGATGCAAGAAAGATAGAATTTCTTGGTCCATACAAAGCAGAGCAGATTGGTGTAAATCGATATCTGGGGCAATTAGACCAGATAACGGTAGTACCTCATGAAGTAAAACAAAGCTCTGTTTCGGTAAGCGATATTCCAAGCTATGTTGCACAAAATAATGATCTACTAAGTAAAATCAGAGTCTGGGATTGGGATGCAGCATTTGCAAAACTAAAGCCTGAAATCGGTCTTATACCATATGTGGATTTTGAAAATAACGACATTCTGAGATTCAATGATACGTTATACTGGACCGCATCGATGAAACCTATACTGCCATCCTCGGTTACCTTGGAGAATCAATGGTATAATCAACATCTTGTCTATACTCATGTTGACAATGGTTTTCTCACACTTAATGCTCAAAATGGAACAATTGTTGATAGCAGTAAATTCTTCAGTCAGAGAATGATATACTATGGAGAAGGCGGTCTATTCTCAGATACTTGGGCTGCATATCCTCAGAACAGACAAACTTCAGCCGAACTAAATAATGCAACATATAATGGAAGTGGAGGAATAGACGTCAAGCCTCCTATCAGCCAACTCTTTGAACCAAACTTCTTCTTATCATATCCAACTGAACCAATTCATATTATTCGATACAGAGATGTGCATGACAGAATGCAGCTTCTATATCCTTATTTCCAGTATGACTTGTTTGGAAAACAGCTAGATATTCTTCCAGTCAGTGATGGGAAAAAAACATACTGGCTTGTACCGTTGATTGTTGGCTTTGACACCAAAAACATTCCATGGTCATTTAGTAATCCATATTTGAGATTGGTGGGATATGCACTAGTTGATATCTATGATGGCAAAGTAACTCTGATAAAAACAGGTGATGACTTTTTCACTGACATGTTTACAAGTCAGTATGGTGACCAGTTTATTCCGATACCATCATGGCTTGACAAACAACTCCGATATCCAGAAGCTCTCTTTAACTGGAAAGTTGACATGTTCAATGTTTACCATGTAACAGATACTTCAACATTCATTCAGGCAAAAGATTTCTATGAAGTGCCAGATGGACTTGGAACCTATTATGTGGAGGAAAAACCGCCTGGATTTGACACGCCTACATATGTTGGATTGTTGTCTCTTGAACTACGGGGCTCCCAAGGAAGAAACTTGGCAGGTTACATGATAGTACAAAACGATGTTCCAAATCTTGGCAAGATGCAGTTCTACCAAGTTCCACTTGATTCCAAAACAAAACTTCTAGGACCATCTGCAGTACGTGAAGCGTTAGCAAGGGAATCAGATTTTGCCCAGTTGCAAACCCTACTGAGAAATCCTAGGGTGGGAGACAACATTTTGTATAAGATAGGGGATCATGACGTTTACTTTATTCCTGTTTATACCGCAGGTTCTGGTGGTGTGGTAACACAACTAGGAACAATTGCCGCAGTAGGTGCTGCATTTGACGGTGAATACTTTGTTGGTTTAGGAAATACTCCTCAACAAGCATTTGCTACTTACTTGGCAAAGGTTAGTGGTGTTGCACCATCTAATGTCACTGTTGCATTGCAACTAGACGAAACCACGAGGGTGAATACAATAAAATCAATACTTACTGATCAAAAAATAACTATACTTACTCCAAAGTCACTCCAGTTCCCACTTACCTTTGAGGAAGGCCAAGTGTCATTTACACAACAATCTGATCTAGACAATACAAAGAGTCTCATAGCAGAATTTGTGAAAAACTTTGCTAGCCAAAATGGAGACAGGATATTGTTCTGGGAAGAAAATGGCACGGTAAAATTAGGAGCTGTAGCAGTACAGGACAGTGTACCAGAACTGCACTATATCACTATAGGTGTAAGATAGTTGCTGTTAGTTGTAGACAATGGCTCTGTCTACACTTCATCACTTTTGGAATGTATGAAAAATCTGGGTGTGGATTTTGAGCATCATGTGTTCTCTAAAGTATCTCAAACCAACCTTGACAATTATTCCTCCATCATATTGTCAGGAAGAAGAAAAAATGATATACAAATGAATGTAATAAACTCAAAACTAATCTTACACTCCCTAGACAAAGGCAAATCCTTGCTTGGCATATGTTATGGTGCAGAAATACTTGCACTCACTCTTGGTGGAACAATAAAAAAAATGACATCCCCTCGCCATGGATTACATCAAGTTCAAACCGTAACAAGTAATCCTTTATGCAACGGAAAAATTGCTGCCTTTGAAAGCCACTCATACATGGTATCAAAACTTGATTCTTCGTTTACTCAAATAGCTTCATCTGATGATTGCAAGTTTGAGATATTCCAGTATGGTAGAAAAAATGTTTTTGGGACACAGTTTCATCCAGAGATGAGTGTGGATGGAAGATCTCTACTTGAAAAATTTTCTACCATTAAATAGTACGAGTCATTAATCTGGCAGCATCAATTAATATTGTACAAATTGTTTGGTTTCTTGATGGACCCAACCCATACATTAGAGATACCAATAGTGAAAGAAGAAAATATCTGTCTTCCACTGGTTGTCAGTGCAGTATCAAAATACTGGGGAGTGGACTTGCCATTAAAAGAGGCTGCGGAGATTGCAAAAAAATATCCAAACATGAAAGGCAGTATACTCATAGAAGGTGTTGAACTTGCAGAAAGACATGGCCTCTCAGGTGTTATCACAAACTCTAGCTTAAAAGAGCTCAAAAAAATGATCGACATTGGAGTTCCCCCAATTGTCATATTGCCTGGAGTAAAAGACGTGGTACAGCATGCATCACTCATTGTTGGCTATGACGAAACAGAAAAGACAATCTTTCACTATATCCCAGAACCTGAAAAGATAGGGGCCATTCCTGAAAAAATATTTGATGAACAGTGGCAAGAAGACGATAGACTGATGATCTTGCTAGTTCCGCAGGACATACTTCCAGACATCAATACATTTGATGAAAATAAAATACAATCCAACAGGCTTTGCTTTGATGGGGAAAAACAAAGGCTTCAGGGCAAGACTGACGAGGCAATAATAACACTAAAGCAAGCACTTGAAATCCACAAGTCAAACTCTACTGCCATGTGTCTCTTGGCTGGAATACTAAATGACAAAAATTCTAGCGATGCAGTAAATTACTATACCAAGACCATACATCTGAACTCAAAATATTACCTTGCATATAGGGGACTTGGAAATTATTATCTGAAAACAAAAGACTATGCCAATGCAGAAAAATACTATACCGCAGCATTGGAGATTGACACCACAAGATTTGCTCCCATTTACAAGAACCGTGGATTGGTAAGATATGAACAACAAAAACTAGGTGCAGCAAAACAAGACTTTGAAAAATATCTTGAACAAATGCCTGAGGCACGTGACAGGGCTGGAATTGAGCAGGCAATATCGGAACTGTAATATTTTTCACAAAGGATTTAACGCTCATTTAATAATTTAACATAAATGGATTGCATATTTTGCAAGATAGTAAACGGAACAATTCCTGCAAAAAAGTTGTACGAGACTCAATACTCTCTTGCTTTCTTGGATGCTTTTCCACTTGTCCTAGGCCATACACTTGTGATTCCAAAAAATCACTATGGAAAGGTTCAGGACATGAGCGAGTCAGACAATAGGGATCTATTTGAAACAGTCAGGGTGATATCTGGAAAACTTGAATCCATCTCTCCGTCTGCACTGATTGCAATTCATAACGGCAAGGAAAGTGGGCAAGAGATACCGCATGTGCATGTGCATATAATTCCCAGAAACTCTTCTGATGGGGCAGGTCCGGTTCATAGTATGTTTTCAAAAAAGCCATCTCTTGATGAGGGTGAGTTTGAAAAGATAGCAAAAATTATACAAAATAAAAAATAAAATGCGGAGTGCGGGAATTGAACCCGCGATCTTCAGCTTGGGAAGCTGACGTCCTACCAGGCTGGACTAACTCCGCTGGATCGAGATTTGATATCTAACATTATATAGTTTAATCAACAAATTAATTCATGGATGCAAAATGTCCAGAATGCGACAAAGTTGCAATACTTGATGATGAAGTAACAAATGTCAAGTGTCCCCACTGTGGGTTTGAAGCAAAATATGATGACTATCTTAATTTGATGAGGCAAAAGGTAGGGGATATGGCAGAAAACTTTCAGTTTGACAGACCTGGTTTTTAGTTACCAAAACGATCCCTTGTCTGAACAATCTAAATGTGCTCCGCAGTTTGTGCATACCATGTGACATGCTTGCATGGCAATCATTATCTTGTCACAACGGGGACACTTGATTGGTTCATTCAATGATATAGCAACGCTTTTGCATTTTTAAAAGATTTAGGTACAAAGATTAATTAATAGTTCAGAGATTTTTTTTACTACTTGGCTACATTCAAGCTAAACATATCTGACAAGAAAGGAAGAACCATCACTAAAGAGGTTAAAGAAAAAGAGGCTGGACCATTTTTGGGCTTGACTCTTGGTGCTGAACTTGATGCTGCATTGGTAGGAGAAGCAGGTAAGCTAAAGATAACTGGTGGCAGTGACAAATCAGGAGTTCCATTAAGAGAAGACATTCACGGCGGTGCACGAAAATATATTTTATTATCAAAAGGTGTTGGATTAAGAGATGCTGAAAAGGGACAACGAATTCGTAAACTTGTAAGAGGAAATACAATAACAGAAGAAGTCTATCAGCTAAATTGTTTTTTTGACGGAGAACTCAAGGTAGAAGAAAAACCAGCTGAAGGACAAGAAAAAGAATCCGCCGAGAAAAAGGCATAGGTTAACATATTAGCTTTTCTTAGCTTGTACGTGCACTGGAAAGAGACTCTTCCTGATTGGTATGTAAAAAAATATGGATACCAACCGTGTGTGAACATCGGAACTGCAGGTCATGTTGATCACGGAAAAACTACTCTAATCCAAGCTTTGACTGGTGTATGGACTAGTGCACACAGTGAAGAACTAAAGCGAGGAATTACTATTAAAGTTGGATATGCAGATGCTGCATTTTACAAATGTAAAAGCTGTGAAGTACCGTTGGGTTACTCTGTAACACCCAAGTGTAATAATTGTGGAAAGGAAAGTGAATTATCACGTGTTGTTAGTTTTGTAGATAGCCCAGGCCATGAAAGTCTAATGGCAAACATGCTGTCAGGGTCTGCCTTGATAGATGGTGCAATGCTTCTTGTTGCAGCCAATGAAAAGGTCCCACAGCCACAAACAAAGGAACACTTGCTTGCCTTGCAGACACTTGGAATAAAGCAAGTCGTTATCGTTCAAAATAAAGTTGATTTGATATCTTATGAGCAAGCCATGGAAAACTATGCAGATATTGTAAAGTTTGTCAAGGGGACAAGTGCTGCAAAAGCCCCAATCATTCCAATCTCTGCCCAGTCAAAATTAAATATTGATGCATTAATTGGTGCAATTGAAACCTCGATACCAACTCCTGAACGCGATGACAAAAAAGACACTGTCATGCATGTACTAAGATCATTTGACATCAACAAGCCTGGGACTAAAATCAAAGACATCAAAGGCGGAGTTATTGGCGGTAGCATCATCCAAGGAATATTCAAGGCAGGAGATGAAATTGAGATAAAGCCTGGTTTGGCCAATGAAAAAACTGGCAAATACGAATCAATCTTTACAGAGATTGCATCCCTTGGAACAGGTGCAGGTATAGTAAAGGAAGTAAAGGCTGGTGGGTTGATTGCGCTTGCAACCAAGCTTGATCCTGCCATGACTCGAAGTGATTCATTGATAGGTTCTGTAATAGGCAAGCCAGGTACTCTGCCAGAAAACTCTTACAATGCAAAAATTGAAGTAAATCTATTTGATACTGCAGTGGGTTCTGGTGAAGAGATCAAGGTATCCGCAATACAAACAGGTGAATCCTTGAGATTGAGTCTAGGGACTGCCCCGCTATTGTCCAAAGTAACAAGTGTGAGGGGCAAGACAGTGGAATT
Source organism: Nitrososphaerota archaeon (assembly GCA_013288545.1). GTDB lineage: Archaea > Thermoproteota > Nitrososphaeria > Nitrososphaerales > Nitrosopumilaceae > Nitrosotalea. The sequence goes on from JABDBR010000011.1 coordinate 18,611, forward strand.
ACAGTTCAAAAGGCCTGTGTGTATTTTTGAGAACAGCAAGGTTGCAATAAGTCGAAGAATATCTGAAAGATGGCGACTAATTGGTGCTGGTGTATCAAGTGGTTAAAATCATCTGTGACTCTAGTTTTCTTTTAATTCTTGCTTCAAGGAGGATAAAAAATATCTCAAGTGTTGAGACAGAAATTGGGGCATTGGAGTATGTCGTTCCAAACATGGTTGTAAAAGAATTAGAAAAAATAACCATGAATGATAAAAAAAAAGCTCTGCTGAAAATGCCCTGAAAATCATCAAAAACTTTCAAACAGTTACAATATCCGGAAAATCTGTAGACGATGCACTGGTTTCTTATGTAAAAGAAAATGGGGGAATAGTGGCTACAATTGACGCTGAGCTTAAAACGAGAATAAAAAAAAGCGGTGGTTCTGTTCTCTCTGTAGCAAACGATAAGATTGTCCTTGAACCAAGTAAACTTTAAAATTTTAGTAGAGAAATATTTGGGTCATGTTTGAATACAAGGGAATAAAGATAAAATGGCTTGGTCATGATTCTTTTAGCCTTACTAGCAATGTCAAGATAATAATCGATCCGTACAAAATATCAAAACAGGAAAAGGCAGACTTGATTCTGATTTCACACAATCATTTTGATCATCTAAGTGTGGATGATCTAAAAAATGTCTCAACAAAAGATACAACCATTGTTGCTGCAAATGAATGCATTGACATGTTGACGGGGTTTACATTTAAAGAAAAAATTGGTATCTTACCAGGACAAGAGAAAACTGTACGAGGGATCAAGATCAAGTCCATTCCAGCATATAATCTGGACAAGATAAATCCTCAAACAAAAAAACCATTTCATCCCAAAGAAGACAATAAGGTGGGCTTCTTGTTTGAATTAAACGGTATTACAATATATCATACTGGTGACACTGATCTAATTCCAGACATGTCTGATCTAAAACCTGATATTGCTCTAGTACCTGTCAGCGGAACCTATGTGATGACAGCACAGGAAGCAGCCAAAGCCATAGAAAAGATCAAGCCAAAGATTGCAATCCCAATGCATTATGGAGTAATTGTTGGTAGTGAGAAAGATGCTCATGACTTTAAACAACTGGTAAAATCCTGTGAGGTTCAAATACTCACAAAAGAGTAATAAACAGAGTAAATTCAATCAAAAACTAGTTTGATACAAGATGCCAAATTATTCACGGTAAGAAAATTCAACTTTCATTTGAGGCATCTGCTTGTAATTGGAATTCTTATAATTTCATTTTCCATTTCTGCACTGGTTAGATCTCAAGCTGCTGACTATGGATTTCAACTAAACGAGTTTGATCCATTCTTCAATTACAGAGCAACACAGTACTTGCTAGATAATGGACTAAATGCATATGTTCATTGGCATGATGATATGAGTTGGTATCCAACTGGAAGAGATGTTTTTGCCACCGCCCAAGTACCATTGCATGTAACTGATGCAGCTTTATACAAAATATTTGGCGGTGGAATGAGTCTTTATGACTTTACAATAATTTTTCCAGTAGTTTTCGGTTCCATGACTACAATAGTCATATTTGCTCTAGTGCGTGTCTTGGCTGGTACTAGTGCGGGACTTTTTGCCTCGCTTTTCTTTGCCTTGTCACCGCCTATAATAGTCAGAGGTACAATTGGATGGTTCAAGTCTGAACCTCTTGGTTTGTTTTATGGACTATTAGGAGTCTACCTGTTTCTTAGCGGGTTAAAATCCGAAAACAAGAAAATTGCCATATCCAAACTGGTAGGTGGCGGATTCTTTCTTGCTGTAGGTTTTGCATCTTGGGGAGGAATAGAGTTCTTCCTTCTTCCTCTAGGATTGTTCTTTATTGCTCTACCTTTCATACGAAAAGATCACAAGTTCTTGCTTTGGGCAGTTCCATTGTTTGTAGCAGTAACTATGATAATATCTGGAGGTCTCTTTGCAAGACCTGGTCCAACTTTTGTATTTGGTATGAGAGGATTTGCAATGATTGGACCTGCCATATTGCTTGTCATAATAATCCTCATTCAAAAATATAGTAAAGAACAGCACCGTATCCGTAATAGTCTGATAGCTTTAGCTGCCTTGATAATAATTGGAGTTGTGGTATTATCTGCAGGTCCTTTCCATTCGGCAAGTTTTCGTTATCTGAATGCAGTAAACCCATTCCTGACCTCTGAGGATCCCCTTGTTGACTCTGTTGCAGAGCATGCCACTCCAACACTTGCACAAAACTTTAGTTATTTCTCAGTGCTAATGTTGTTTGCGGGCCTTGGAATCTGGCTTGTGTTTAGAAAAAGAAATGGAGATCCAAATGCATCAAGATTTTCTATTAAAAATGAAATGATTGTATTTGCTCTGATCATAGGCATAGTTGGAGCATATTCCGGTTCTACTTTCTCTAGATTGGAATTGCTTACGGCAACTTCTGTAATCATACTTTCATCTATAGGACTTGCTATACTTGTTGCCGATATTTTCAAACGCGAAAATAAGGAGGTCAAATTCATTGAATCATCAAAGAAAGGAACCCACACAAAGAAGGAAATTCCTACAAAGAAGACAAGTGAATTGCTTGGAAAAGTTTCAAAAATAGCATTTGTCGCAGTAATTGTGGCATTATTGCTGGTTCCAACGCTATATCCAGTAAACGCAAACTGGATATCAATAACAAAATCCCCGCCTACAATTCTTAATGGGGGATCAAACTTTGCCATATCAACTAGTGACTGGCCAGATGCTCTAAACTGGATCAAAAATAATACTCCAAAAGATTCCGTGGTTGCCTCCTGGTGGGATTATGGATATTGGGTACAGACTCTGGGAGAAAGAAAGACGCTTGCCGATAATTCCACTGTTGATACAAATATTATTGCCAACATTGCACGAATGCTCCTGGCCTCCCCTGATGAGGCATGGAAGATGCTAAACAAGGCAGGTGCAAACTATGTTTTAGTTTATGTTGTAGGCCAAAAGTTTGTTTCAAACGGCCAAGATCTTTACATACTCGGAGGCGGAGGAGACGAAAGCAAGAAACAGTGGTTCATGAAAATAGGGGGCCTTGATTCAACCAAATTCCTCCAAGATGATTCCTTTACACCAACTGATTATTTCTGGAAGAACACTCTGCTTGGACAAATGTTTCCGTTTACTCCATTAACATACTATGATCCAAACACCCACAATGAATCGCCTACCTATACCACAGGATTTACTGCAATTTACTCTAAAACTATCAAGTATTCTGAAAATGGCACAGGCCCACTACGTCTAGTGTATGCATCTCAAAGCTTGGACAGGAAAGACTCTGGTGTATTTTCTGGTGTATTGATTTATCAAGTAAATCCCAACTACCAACCTCAGACAGGAACAACTTCTCCTGTTAGTACACCACAAAATAATAACACAAGTACAACTCCCGTAAAACCTATAACCACTACAACTAGTGGCGGAAACATTGCTGTGATCAATACAAAGTTTGGAGATATAAAATTCAAATTATTTGATAATGTGGCACCAAAAACAACAGAGAACTTTATCAAACTTGCTAATTCTGGTTTCTATGACAAAACTGTATTTCACAGGATAATGCCAGGATTTGTAATACAAGGTGGTGATCCAAATACGATAAAAGGTGATAGAAGCACATGGGGCCTTGGAGATGCAGGATATACAATTCCACCAGAATTTAGTTCTAGTCTAAATTTCACAAAGTACATGGTAGGTATGGCACGTGGCTCTGATGTTAACAGTGGAAGCTCTCAATTCTTTATTACAGTTGGCGATGCACCTTGGTTGAACAACCAGTATACTCTATTTGGCGAGGTTGTATCGGGCCAAGATGTTGTTGATAAGATAGCGTCACTAAAAACTGATCCAACCACTAATCAACCAGTTGATGCTGAAGCCGCACGTGTAACGACAGTTACTGTTGAACCATCATCTAATAGTACATCAAAATAAAACTAAATCTCTACTTGTATCTGTCAGAGATACGATATCTTGCGTACTTGTCATCTGGAGAATATTTTCCTGGATGTACAGTGACAGTCTGGTGTCCGCACTTGGGGCATTCGTCTTTTAGGGTGTATCTTTTACACTCTGTACATTTTCTCATCTGAAAGTGCATGTCAACCTTCTCTTGTCTTCTTTGACTCTTCTCTTGTGAACTTGAAGGTACCGCCCTTTTTCTCTATTGCATCCTGAACAGAGGAGAGAATTGGCTTGAGTTCCTTCTCGGCCTCCTTGAAGTTTGGAGCAGTAAGGGTAATGCGGTATTTGGGAGCTCCAATGTATGTCACAGAGATCTCCTTCTTGTTTGCTGTTGAATCAATTAATGCAGCCTTGATTATCTCAATGCCGTTTGATTTGTTGCATGTTAACTCAAAAATCCCGCGTATCTCAACGTGAGGAACTTGAATCTTTGAGCCAAGCTCTGCAATTACAGTAAGTGCCTTTGGAGGAATACTGAGGTTATCTAGAATGGATATGCCTTTGGCTGAAACCGCGGAAAATGCATCATAAACTGAGCCGAATTTCTCTACTAGGACATTTTCTAATTTTCCCATCTCAGACTCGGACAAGCTGATGCGAGATTTTAGATTCTCAATTAATGCTTCTTCTTTTTCACCACGTTTTATCTCTAAAAGTTTCTTCTTTTTTTGATCAGATGATACCTGCTTTAATGACAAGTCTATTTCGGATCTTCGTGGGTCTACACGTTTTACAAGTAAGACTTTTTTTTCTCCCACCTTGAGAAATTTTGCTACGTTTCGAATCCAGCCAGTAGCAATTTCTGAAACATGCAAGAATCCCTGGATCTTGTTGAACTCATCAAGGGAGACATATGCTCCTTGATCCACTATCCTTGATACAGTAGCAATCACAATCTCTCCCACTTCTGGAAAATCTTGGACAGTTGTTGTCATGGCTTTCAAATTTATTGTACATAATTTAATGTTGTTGCCTAAAAGTCGATTCCTTTTTTTGCTTTTATTCCGGATTTGAATGGATGTTTTATTTCCTTCATTTCAGTAACCAGATCTGCCTTTTCTATCACTTCATCCTTGGCATAATTTCCTGTCAGGACCAAATTGACATCATCTGGTTTGTTTGAAATAATTTCCAAGACATCTTTTAGATTTACTAGGCCAAGATTTACTGCATAATTTATCTCATCTAGTATCACAAGGTTGTAGATCTTTGAATTAATTTTTTCCTGCGCAACCCTGAGTGCTTCTTCTGCTACTTTTTTATGATCCTCAATGGGACTCTTGTCATCTATTATTCCAACAAAGCCCTTGCCAATTGCAGTAAGTTCAAATTCTGGCTCTAGTCTCTTTGACGACGTCATCTCGCCATAGTGCCATGAACCCTTGATGAACTGTATCATGCAAACTTTATGATCATAGCCAACTGCACGAAGAGCCATTCCAAGAGCTGCTGTTGTCTTTCCCTTTCCCTTTCCAGTGTATACTATGACTAGCCCTTTTGTCATCTGAAATATTTTTTTGTGCGCTAGGTAAAAAGATTGGGTTCAAAAACAAGTACCTGAAAAAACCACACCTTATAATATTGAACAAGGAAAATTTGAGTAATAATATTATGGCTAAAAGTTATGATTATGATGTAGTAGTTGTGGGAGGAGGCCCGGCAGGCCTGTCAGCAGCTTGGAGTGCTGCAAAAAAAGGTCTCAGTGTTGCAGTACTTGAAAGAGATGAGGCAATAGGACAAAATGTCAGAACAAGCGGTGTAACATGGATCAAGGAGGCAAAATCATTTGGAATACCGTCAGAGTGCTATAACGAAATAAGCAACTATGCATTTTACTCTCCAAATAATTATATTATAAAAAAAAGTGATACGGCCCAAGCAGCAGTCTTGGATGTAAGAAAGACATACCAGTTTCTTGCATATCAAGCAGCAAGTGTGGGTGCAGACATTTTCTTAAGAACCAGTGTAACTGATGCAATAAAAAATGACAAGGGAAAACTAAGTGGGGTAAAGGCTACCTCGCTTAAAGAAGAACTAGTTTTTAATTCAAAACTTGTCATTGACGCGAGCGGTTTCTATTCTGTTGTTGGAAGATCTCTTGGAATTGTTATGCCGTGGAAAAGATTTGGGGCAGGTGCAGAATATGAAGCCTATGTAGATAAAATCAATCCTGACACGTGGTATCTCATGGTTGGCTCGCAGTATTCTCCTGCAGGCTATGCATGGATTTTTCCCTTGGGAAAAAATAAGGTTCGAATAGGAGTGGGAGTGGGAAAACCCAATTCTCAGGCAGATGCAAGCAAACTCTTGATTGAATTGTTGGAAAAAAGGCCAAAGCCGCTGAATGATCTTGGCAGAATTGTTCCAGTCGAGTTTCATTATGGTCTGATTCCAAACGAAGGACTCCGACAGTCAACCATAGACGATAATCTCATAATGGTGGGCGATTCTGCAGGGCAGGCAAACCCACTGGTCTTGGAGGGAATAAGATATGCAATTGAGTTTGGCAGAACAGCTGGCAAAATTGGTGGCGAGTCTGTGCTTCAAGGTGATACGTCCAAGGAGTCTCTGAAATCATACGAGCAGACCATGAAAAAAGCAATAGGATCAAAGATAGCGGCTGCAGTAAAAGTGCAGTATAGGTGGCTGAATCTAAGTGATCAAGAGTGGGACAAGGAAATTGAGATAATAGGTGAGCTCTCTGCTGAAGAATTTCTGAATTTCATCAAGGCAGATTTTGGCATGATAAGTATGCTAAAACTTGCAGCACACCATCCAAAACTTGCACTCCAACAACTTTTTCAAATTATAAAAAATACTGACAAAGAACAAGAGACATGAGGATTCCAAGAATTGTTCTTGCCGGTGCTACAAGTGGAGTGGGCAAGACATCAATAACATCTGCAATAATCCACGGCCTAAAGGAAAAAGGATACTCGGTCCAGCCGTTCAAGGTGGGACCTGACTTTATAGACCCAAGCTATCTCAGCTCTGTCTCAGGAAATATTGCAAGAAACCTTGATGTCTGGATGATGGGAAAAAATAGAGTTTTAAAGAATTTTGTACAAAATTCGAATCAAGATATTTCTATAATTGAGGGCGTAATGGGATACTATGATGGTTTTAGCGGAAGATCAAGCTTTGCAAGCACGTATGATGTTGCAAATATAACAAAATCTAGCGTAATCCTTGTTTTGGATGCAAGCAAGGCCGCCCGTTCTATTGCTGCAACTGCACTTGGATTCAAAAATTTTGAGAAAAACTCTAGGATTTGTGGTATCATACTAAATAAAATCGGGAGCAAAAAACACGAAACTTTGTGCAGAGATGCACTAAAAAAAGTAGGACTCCCGATACTTGGAGTCATTCCAAGAAACACTGATCTCAGTCTTGAATCAAGACATCTTGGCCTTATACCTGTAAGAGAAAAGCAATCACTTGATAGAAAAATCAAGTCTGTTGCAAAGTCACTCTCAAGTTTCATTGACATTGAAAAAATAACCAAACTTGCAAAAAACGTGCCCAACCTGCCACAAGTTTCTGATACAAAAGACAAGAAAATACAAACCAGAATAGCAGTAGCCCTTGACGAGTCTTTTAATTTCTATTATCAGGACAACTTGGATTCACTAAGGAGGCTTGGTGCAGAAATTGTATTTTTTAGCCCAGTCTCAGACAAAAAAATACCATCATGTGATGGAATCTACATTGGAGGCGGATTTCCTGAAGTCAAGGCAAGCCTTCTCCAGAGAAACGATACAATGAAGAAGCTTGTAAAAAAATATGCCGAGGATGGTCTGCCGATTTATGCAGAGTGTGGGGGGCTTATGTATCTGACAAAATCCATAAGTTACAAGTCTGGAAAATTCAAGATGGTAGGACTTTTTGATGCTGTTACTGTGATGGAAAAGAAACTAAAACTAAATTATACCAGTGCCAAGATCAGGGCAAGATCCCCATTTTCATTGCAATCAAAAACTATCAAGGGTCACGAGTTTCATTACTCTGAATTGGATCTGTTGTCAAAAGATTCAAAATTTGCATATGACATGTCTATTGGCATTGGAATAAAAGACAAAAAAGACGGTCTGACAGAGCATAATACACTTGCATCATACATGCATGTTCACTTTGATGGCTCGCCAATTGCTGCCAACTTTGTAAAATCATGCATCTCTTATTCGAGAAAGTAATCTAGGATTTTGCTGCAAGAATTTTGTAGAGTGCATTGACAATGGCAGAAGCACACGGACTGCCTCCCTTTCTACCAATGTTTGTAATGTATGGAACATTTGTGGCACGAAGCTCGTCCTTTGACTCTACTGCGCAGACAAACCCAACTGGAATTCCAATTACAAGAGCAGGAGACGTTATGCCCTCTTTTATCATCTGTATCACCTCAATGAGTGCAGTTGGTGCATTGCCTATTGCTACTATTCCGTTGTCCATCTGCTTGGCTGCAAGTCTCATTGAAGTCTGGGCACGTGTCTTGTTGAGTTTTTTTGCCTCTTCTATTACCTGAGGATCTGATATACTGCATATCACTTGATTCCCAAATTTTTTCATGTTATCCTTGTTAAAACCACCTATGACACCATTGACATCAACTATTATGTCACATCCTTTTTGTAATGCATCTGTGGCGCTCTGTATTGCATCCTTGTGAAACACTACCTTGTTTTCTCTTGCAAAATCAAAATCTGCAGTAGAGTGGATTATTCTTTTTACTATTATCCACTCGTCAGGTGAATATGGATGAGAGCCTATCTCACTGTCTATTATTTCCATACTCTTGTCTTCTATTGACTGGCCCTTTTGGGTAATCATGTCTCTACCTCTTGGGTCCTCTCAATGATGAGGTCGATCATCTTCTGATCTGCTCCTATGTGCTGTGTAATCAAAACTTTTTTCAACTTGTGCTTCTCTAATGCTGGCCTAAGATCAGCATTGATATCTGTTTTTACATGTGCTCCCTCATGCAAAAAGTAAAAGACAACCACCAAGACCTCTGGATCTCTTCTCTTGCAGGCCTCTATTCCCTGTTCTATGTTTGGCTCTTCGATTTCAAGAAAACAATAATCTACATTTCTATACGAGCGACCAAGCTCGCCTACAACATATTTTATTGACATTTTTGCATTAGGATCTTTGCTTCCGTGTCCTATTACCAAGACATCTATCTTGTCACTTGTCAATGAAACTCCGCCTTTGTCAAGTGCAGACTTGATCCTGTTCTCAACTAGTTTCACAAGAGTCATGTGCATGGACATGGGTTTTGTGACAAGAAACTTGACATTTGTTGTTGCTTGGTATTTCATGACTTCGGTAACGGCTGCCTTTACTTTTTTTCCCGGATACAAAAAGTATGGAACTATAGTAAGTGAATCAATGTCAGTTTTTAGACACTTTTTGATTCCATCGTCGATGTATGGCAGTGTAACTTCTAGAAAACAATACTCGGCAAAAGCATAACCGCCCTTAGTCTTTACTTCCTTGCAAATAGTTTCAAGCTCCTCGCCAGCTTCTCTTTCCTTACTTCCTCTATCTATTAACAGCAGTCCACGCTTCAATTTGATCTCCTTGCTATTGCAATTGTAAGGTTTGGAGGAAATTTATGTTTCTGTACAATCAACTCTCCTCCGGAGGCCCTGATTGCAGCAGCCTCTGATACACTTGGTGTACCCTCAAATGTTTGCACAACATCTGAAGGATTGGGTGTGGTTATGGCAGAAAGGTCTGTCTTGTCAAAATATTCTAGTGACACTTTCATCTCAGCTGATAATTCCTGTAGTCCCTTTACGTCAGCTTCTTTTTTAATTGATGCAAATTTTGCAACCGACTTTGGACTCATCTTGAATTTTGAGAGGCAGAAATTCATTCCCTCTTTGATTGTATCCTTTGTGGTATCCCAGTGCAGGCCCACTCCCACAACTAATGTCTTTGGCCTGTAAATTACAACACGGTCTTGGATATCCTTGTTTTCTATTATCTTATCCGAGATGATGAGAAATCCCTTGCAGTCAGATGATATCATCTCATCAAATGATTTGTAAATTTGCACATTTTTTGGAAGCTCTTTTTTTGGCATCCACCAATCTTTCTCCCCTGCATCTTGATAGACACCAATTTTTTCTTCATTTACCATAAAAGCGCTAACCTTTGTTACAGTAGAGATTTCATCAATGCTCCAGCCAAACTCTCTTCCAAGCAGGTCAACTGCAATTGTCTTGTTCACATCTGCTGCTGTGGTGATAACTGCAGTGGCACCAAGGGTGGAAGCTATTTTTTCTGCAAGCTCGTTTGCACCCCCGAGATGGCCCGAGAGTGTACTTATGACAAATTTTGCAGTGTCATCAATTACAACTACTGCTGGATCTGTCTTTTTGTCCTTCATGTGAGGTGCAATCAATCGTATAACGGCACCAAGGGAAAAAATGCATACTAGCGCTTCATTGTTTTCGAATAACTCTTTCACTTTTAGAGTTGTTGACTCGTCAAACCACTCTATGTCTTTTCCATCCTGGCGGAGCTTTGATGGGGAAAACACCTTCCATGTTGGAAAGTGTTGTTTGAGTAAATGTGCTGTATCAATACCATTTTTTGTTATTGCAAGTATGGCTACGTTATCCACAAAATTATCTTTCTAGGTCTCAAGATATTTGTTACTCTTCGGAAAGATCCCAATTACTTTACCATCAAAGTCAAACATGATGACCTCAATCTCAAATTTGTTATCAGAATATTTTCCAAGCTGTTTGTGGGCCTCTGAACATATCATGTCAAAATAGCCAGAAATGTTTTTTTCATTTATTATTTCAAATACGTGCCTTGCAGTGTTTGCCTTTCTTATGGCATCCTGTACATCTTGTGGGGCGCCGCACCTTTTTGCCAATTCTGACAAAAATTCCATGTCGACCTTTGAGCCCTTTACATGGGTCTGTTTTACACCCATTGACATCTTTGCAAGTTTTCCTATGAATCCTGCAACATGAGCCTTTTTGATTCCCTTCTTTGCACAGACCTGAACTGTATACCCTGAAAAGTCTCCCATCTGCACAAAACAGTGGTCCGGCAGGTCAATTATCTTCCTGGTAAAATCTTCGCTTCTTCCACCTGTTGTTAATACAACAGTATCATCACCCATTGCCCTTGTAACCTCAATACTTTGCCTAATTGACGCTGCAAACGATGCTGTAGAATATGGTACCACTATACCGCTTGTTCCAAGAATTGAGATGCCTCCAATGATTCCAAGTCTTGGATTGTCTGTCTTGATGGCAAGCTCTCTTCCATTTGGTACAGATATCATCACCTTGATTCCATTTTTTGCAAGAATGTCTTTTGCTATCTCTGAAATGTTTTCTCTGATCATTTTTTTCGGTGTTGGGTTTATGGCAGCAGACCCTATCTCTAGTCCTAGCCCTGGCTTGGTAACCCTGCCAACTCCTTCTCCTCCGTCCATTTCTATCTCCCCAGGTTTTTCAGTTAGTGTAACCTGTGTTATTATCTCTGCCCCGTGAGTTACATCTGGATCATCTCCACCATCTTTTATTACTGTACACGTGGCGTTGCTTTTGTCAAACTTGCAATCTTCAATTTTTATTCGAATCTGTGATTTTTTTGGTAGTGTAACATCAACAAAATCTATTTTATTTTGATTCATGATTGAAAGTAATGCTGCCTTTGCGCCAGCTGTTGCACAGGTTCCTGTAGTAAAACCCATCCTCATCTTTTCATTTGGCTTGTCTTCTTCTGACATGAGATGACTTAGTTTCTTGCGTATTAATCCGTTAAGGTTATTTCAGTATTGTCGATAAAATTATCCAGAGAGCCATTGCTCCTAGTCCACCATACAGTACGATGTGGGTAAGCATTGCGGAACCTTCCTTTTCCTGATTGTGTTCATAATTTTGTTCTGCCTTGGCTCCAAAATCACGTCTAAACTCTGCAAAGTTTGGACCAAAATTAAATTCCTCACTTGGGGCCTTGTCATACTTTTTCCAAAAATCAGAATATTTTGTGGCCACCTCACTTTCTGAAATCTTGTCTTTTTTCTTTTCCTCACTTCTTAGCTGCTGGTATGCCTCTGTTACCTTCTTGAATCGTGCTCCGTCGAGGTCGTCCTTGTTTCTGTCTGGATGATATTTCAGAGAAAGCTGTCTGTATGCATTTTTTATCTCCTTTTGGGATGCTCCTGCTTGGACGCCTAAGATCTGGTGACAGTCTGCCGTGTTCAAGTATGTTGTGATATGGTATAAAGACCAAAATTAACTTTGATAAGCGAGAAATCTCACATGCTTTAGTAGTGGGATGAAAGCGAACTTCAAATCAACAAAAATACTATTATATGAAAAATACATAAAGAACAGAAAACAAAATGAGGAACTACAAATTCAGACTCTATCCAACGGTATCACAAGAAGATGTATTGGTGAACAATATCAATGTGTGCAGGTGGGTTTACAACAAATTCATTGAATATTCAAAGAAAGGAACTGTTTCCCAGTTTGATTTGCAGGACTATCTGATGGAATTGAAACAACAGGAATCTTGGCTATACAATTACAATGCAAAGATGTTACAAATGGTATGTGTACAGATGTCTGGATCTCAAAAAGCATTAAAATCATTGAAAGAAAATGGCAGAAAAACTGGCAGTCTAAGGTTTGCAAGATATGGGGAATATCGAACTTTTATCTACAACCAGTCAGGTTACAAACTAGAAAATGGTAAACTAATACTTTCAAAAATAGGAGATATCAAGATCAAACAACACAGGGAAATTCAAGGTAAAATCAAACAGGTAATAATAACTAAAACCAAGTCAGGCAAGTGGTATTGCTCTGTAACTTGTGAATTAGACAAGACACAGCTTCCAATAATCAATTTCAAAAAGGTGGTTGGAATAGATGTAGGTATCAAGAACTTTACATACGATTCTGATGGATTCGTAGCACCAAACCCACTTAATCTAAAAAAATTATTGAAACCATTGATAAGAGTGCAAAAAAAGATGGCAAGGAGAAAGTATGGATCAAACAACTATCTCAAGGCAAAGAAGTGGTATCAAATAATGCATGAAAGAATAGCAAGCAGGAGAAAAGACTTTCATCATAAACTTTCAACAATATACGCAAGAAAATATGATGTAATAGTTGTTGAAAAACTAAACCTGACTGGCATGGTGAAGAACCATCACCTAGCGAAAAGTATCCTGGATTCTGGATGGAATGATTTCCTACAAAAATTGGAATACAAAACCAAGATGTTGATCAAGGTTGATCCAAGAAATACCTCAGTTGAATGTAGTGAATGCAAAACCAAAGTTCCAAAGACTCTGGCAATCAGGATACATAGTTGTCCTCAGTGTGGGTTGGAAATAGACAGAGATCATAACGCCAGCATAAATATTTTGCATAAAGTAATACCGTCGGAAAGACGGGAATCAACGCCTGTAGAGATCTCAAAGAGGTCAGTGACTCAGGAAGCTCATGTCTTTAGACATAGGCAGTTCACTTTGTCGGCATAACCTGTGTTTTTGTATGAATCCGTCAGTTGTGATATCAGGTGCAAATGGCTTTGTAGGAAGAAACGTGGGCATGTTTCTCTCAAAGAATGGATTTCAAACTATATCTCTTGTGCGCAAGGGCAAGACTGTAAACTTTGGAAAGACAATAACCTCTGAAACACTTTCTGAAACTAGTCTTGTATCAAAGATACAAGATGCTGATACATTCTTGCATTTTATTGGCCAAGGAAGGCAAACTGTAGACTCTGATTATGAAAAAGTCAATGTAGGTCTTACTAGAAATGTTATATCTCTCTGTAAAAAGGCAAAAATAAAAAAAATAATCTACATCAGCGGCTTGGGAGTTGACAAATCTGCAACACTTGGATACTTTATTTCAAAATACAAGGCAGAGCAAGAAATAATCAAATCTGGACTTGATTATACAATTCTTCGAGCATCATACATGATAGGACACGATGATCCTCTCTCAAAAAATCTGCAGCAACAAATGAAAAAAGGGGAAATAATAATTCCTGGCTCTGGCAATTATAGATTCCAGCCAATATTCATAGGCGATGTATCTAGAGTTATAGCAAAGTCTGTGATGGAAAAAAAATTCTCAAGAAAAATAATTGATCTAGTGGGACCACAAATGGTGTCGTACAATGCTTTTGTAAAGAGATTCTCACATGGAAAAACCGGAATGAAAAAAATAGATTTTGAGGATGCATATCATGACGCATTGCATAACAAGGGACCATTTGGTGTAGATGATCTGAGCATAATGGTGGGTGATTACATTGGAAACCACAAAAAACTTGCTAGTCTTGCACAGATGAAATTTAAAAGATATGAGACAGTCTTAGAGTCCAGAGGCTTGTCTTAGTATACTGGCCTTGTCAGTTTTTTCCCAGCTAAATTCTGGCTCGTTTCTTCCAAAGTGCCCATATGCTGCAGTCTTTCTGTATATTGGATTTTTTAGTTTCAGCTGAGAAATTATGGCAGAAGGACGCATGTCAAAGTGTTTTCTTACTATATTTTCAATCTGCTCTTCAGGAATTTTGCCAGTGTCAAATGTATTCACAGTAAGTGATACTGGCTCTGCAACTCCAATTGCATATGCAACCTGGACCTCACACTTGTCTGCAAGGCCTGCTGCAACCACGTTCTTTGCGATATATCTGCACATGTAGCATGCAGACCTATCTACCTTTGATGGATCTTTTCCAGAAAATGCACCGCCTCCATGTCTTCCCATGCCGCCATAAGTGTCCACGATTATTTTTCTTCCAGTCAGGCCTGCATCACCTGGTGGACCGCCTATGACAAATCTGCCGGTTGGGTTTATGTGAATTTTTATCTTGTCATTCCACAACTGTCCACAAACTGGCTTGATCACTTTATTGATTATCTCTTTTCTGATCTGTTCATTTGTAATATCGGGAGAATGCTGGGTTGAAATTACAATTGCATCTATGCGCTTTGGCTTGCCGCCTTCATACTCTACTGTAACCTGAGACTTGCCATCTGGTCTTGCCCATGGCAATTCTTTTTTCTTTCTTGCCTCTGCAAGACGCTTTGTAAGCTTGTGTGCAAGTAAAATTGGCATCGGCATAAGATCTTCTGTCTCATTTGTTGCATATCCAAACATGAGCCCCTGGTCTCCTGCACCCTGGTCTTTGTTATCATTAGCTGTAACTCCCATGGAAATGTCTGGGCTTTGTGCATGAAGTGAAACCAGAACGCTGCAGGACTCTGAATCAAAACCATACTGTGGATCGTCATATCCAATTTCTTTGATTGTCTTTCTAACTACATCCTGTATGTCAAATCTTGCCTTTGATGTAACTTCGCCAGCCACAACAACAACACCAGTTGTTGTCAGTGTCTCAACTGCAACCCTTGAATCTGGATCTTGCTTTAGAAATTCGTCCAAGATTGCATCAGATATCTGGTCACAAATCTTGTCTGGATGACCCTCTGTAACTGATTCTGAAGTAAAAAGATAGCTTCTAGGAGAGGCCATGATATAATTTCCTATAACTCATTTTCTAATTTTATGAAAAGTACGTTGTTTCCTCTGACGATAACTCTGCCGTAATTTGCAACTATTTTACCATTGCTAATCTCTTCGGCATCTGTCATGATTAGATTCATGTATGAATCGACATTGTTCATCTTACCTTTGTATTCGATTTCACTTTTTAGTCGAACGGTAACTTTTTTGTTAATGCCTTTTTGCAATGTTGTTAAAGGTCTTTTTGGAGTTGCTGCTTGTGACAATCACAAATCACTTGTCACCACTGCTTGAAATAGGGAATAAAAGCCTTCCCGATCATCACTTATACTATATCATTTCTGATAATTTCTAGATTAAATTGATTTCCACTGGTCTTCTGGGACTTGATGATCTGTTGGGTGGTGGTATTACATCTGGTACGATAATCGATATTTTTGGACCGGGGGGAAGCGGAAAGACACAGCTTGCGATGCAGATTTCTATGAATTCGTTGCAAGATGGAATTGTACTATACCAAGACACAACTAGATTTCAATCAGAAAGGATGTTGCAGCTAATCAAGCTACGAGGTTTGCAACCATCACTTCTTGACAACATGATTATAGCCAGAATGACAAATACTGCAGAACAACTAGAATATGTCAACAAGATATCTGAATTAAAACCAAAACTTGTTGTAATAGAGAATGTCACAGACCTGTTTTCATTTGAATATTCTCGTGAGACAAGCCTGCTTGAGAAACATGTTAGATTCATGGAATACATGCATGCATTGAGCATGGTATCTATTGGTACAAAGATTCCTGTTGTAGTGACAAATATCGTGCGAAATTCAGATGGTCAGGAAGTTGAAAACCTGTCCAAGTCAATTAGCATGTTTACCCACAAGAAGATCAAACTGGAAAAAGATGGGACAATGTACAAGGCCCGCGTACTGCCTTCGTTTGGAAAAAACAAAGAGATGGGATATACAATAACCGAAGCAGGATTGGTAGAATCACCTTAACCTATTTATCACTCTGATGGTACCAAAATGGCATGGCAGGAATTTTTGACTATATACCAATTATCGCCGCTGTATTATTTGGTATTGGTTTAGTTGGTGTAATGGTATACGAACGATCTAGAACAAGACAAAGCACAGAACCCGAATCAACTGCTTGAGTTAGAAGAAAAGTTTCGTAATCTTGGTTTTGCGCACCTAACTGAGATACAACAAAAAGCTGTTCCTGTAATATTTCAAAAAATTGATTCCTTGGTGGTGGCACCCACAGGATCTGGAAAGACAGAGACTGCGGTAATTCCAATATTTTCAAGAGTTGCGCACTCCAAAAAGCAGGACAAGATAAAAGTATTATACATCACTCCACTTCGTGCGCTAAATCGAGATGTCTTTAAGAGAATTATAAAATATGCTGAAGGTGAAGGCCTCAGAATTGAGGTACGGCATGGAGATACATCGCAGTCAATGAGACGCAAGATAAACCTGGCACCTCCTGACATCTTGATTACCACACCTGAAACTTTGATCATATTGCTTTCACAACCTGTAATGCTAAAGGCACTTGACGAAATAGAATGGATGGTAATAGATGAGGTGCATGAACTGTTGGGTAATGAGAGGGGAGCCCAGCTCTCGCTTAGCCTTGAAAGACTCCAGGCAAACACGAAATATCCAATAACCAGAGTAGGGCTGTCTGCAACGGTAGGAAACACTGCAGAGGCCGCCAAGTTTGTAGTTGGGACAAAAAGAAAATGCAAAATAATTGAGGATCATTCCATTCGAAAATATGATGTCGAGGTAAAGTACATAGAAGGTACGATAACCGATGTGGTGGACCATGTTATTGAATATGTGACAAAAAACTATCCATCCTCTCCTGTTTTGCTATTTACAAATACAAGAGGAGAATCAGAGTATATTGCGTCTGTACTAAAGGAGCGTTCAAGCATTGCAATAGAATTGCACCATGGATCTCTTTCTCAGCAGGTAAGAGAAGAGACAGAAGACACGCTACGGGCTGGCAAGGCAGGAATAGTTGTCTGCACTTCATCACTTGAGCTTGGACTTGACATTGGATCTGTTGAACTTGTAATTCATTATGGCTCGCCAAGACAAGTCTCAAAGCTTATGCAAAGAATTGGGCGAAGCAGACACACAAGAGGATCTTCTGCAAAGGGACTGATTGTAACAAACAACCCTGATGATGAGATTGAGGCGCTTGCAATATTGGAGCGTGTCAAGGAAAAATCAATCGAGGATCAGATAATTCATGACGGTGCACTAGATGTTCTTGCACACCATCTTGTCGGGATGACAATGCAGTTTGGTACTGTATCACTTGACTTGGCACTAGGTATGATACAACAGGCCTACTCGTTTAGAAACGTTACCGTAACAGAACTAATCGAGGTGCTTGAGGTATTGCAGAATGGAAACATCATATTCTTTGACAAGGAAGAGATGACCTTTACAAAAAGGGGGCGCTCGTTTAGGTATCACTTTGAGAATTTATCCACAATTCCAGACATTTTAAAATTCAAGGTATTTGACACTGCATCCAAAAAAATAATCGGCAGCCTTGACCAGAGGTTTGTAGGGGATAATGGAGAGCAAGGAAGTGTGTTTGTACTACGAGGGATGCAGTGGAGGATACTAAATGTCGATGACAGCTCCCTTAAGGTAAATGTAGAGCCGATATCATCTGCTGGGATAAACGTGCCATACTGGGAAGGTGAGAACATTCCAGTTGATTATATTACTGCAAGAAAAGTTGGCATGGTCAGAACAAAAACAATCGTGACACCTTTTACAAATAAAGTAATTGACAATCTCAAGCTTGGAGTAATTCCTGACGAAAAAAACATTGTAGTAGAATCGCAACGAGTGAGAAATACCCTAGTGATACATTCTTGCTTTGGGACAAGAATCAACTCTACTCTTGCAATGCTATTGTCTGCAATGATATCTGCAAAGAGTGGTCATCTTGTTGATTCACGATCTGATGCGTATAGGATAATGTTATCATCAAATGGAAGGATACTGGAACAGTCTGTGCGCGATGTCATTGCAGATGAATATGATCTGCAAGATATAGTACAGGCATCACTTGCTGGAACGCATAACGTAAACTGGAGAACATGGTGTGTTGCAAAAAAGTTTGGAATCGTAGGAAGAGAGGCGGTATATGACAGAAAATCTGCAAGATTCTTGTATGAAAGATATTCAAAGACCGCACTTGCAAAAGAAGCACTGCGGGAACTGTTCCATGACAAGTATGACTTGCAAAATACCTCGCAACTATTACAAAAAATAAAATCAAATGAAATAAAAATAACTTGGGTTGAAGTTGATGGTTTTTCAAAACTTGTAGAACCCATACTGGACCATACCACAAAATACTATGCGTCTCCTGCAAATATGGACAAGGGAATACTTGATTTAGTAAAATCTAGATTGTTAAAGACACGTCATAGGCTGGTATGTGTAAGGTGTGGCAAGTGGGAAAAAGTAATAGAGACAGGTCAGATAAGCGAGATTCCGTTATGTCCTTATTGCAAGTCACGACAGATATCTGCGACATTTTACTCTGACTATGACTTGCCAAAAATAGTTCAAAAGAAAATTGCGGGCAAAAAGATTACTGCTGAAGAGAGCCACAAGTTTGCCAGAGCCTGGAAGGTGTCATCACTTCTTGCAAACTTTGGCAAGACTGCACTTGTTGTAATGTCAGGATATGGAGTGGGTGCTGATACTGCTGCAAGGATATTGCGAAACATGGTGGGCGAAGAAGAGATCTACAAGCAAATTTACGAAGCAGAAAGACAATATGTTACAACCAGGGGATTTTGGGACTAGTTCTTGCGTGTGATTACAGAATATGCCGTAAGGAACAATTCTGTTCTATTTTCTAGGCCTGCCTTTGCATTTACTGCAGTGACTGTGATTATCTCTCCTTGGGTGAACTGTTCCAATAATCTTGCCTGTGATCTCCAGCCCTTGAGCCAGATCTGTCCGGTATCATCTTCTACAAATGTCTCAGAAAGCAATACTGTCTCGCCAGTCTTTGTCTGGATCTCGCGTTTTTCTGGAGACTTTAGAATAATTGCCTCTACACAATAAAGTGTCTCTGCTGGTTTTATTTCCTTTATTTTTGTTCTAATCTCTGGTAACGTTGGGATACCTTGATCATCTATTTTTCTTACAAAAGAGTCGCCCTCTAGCATGATTGATTTTCCGTACACCTTTGATGGCATGCATTCGATTACATCTCCCATGACAAGATCCTTTGTCACAAGTGCGGTATCTGTAATGGATACAAGCTTCTTGTCCTGTGTTGTGCCAAGAATCAATGTGTTTCCAGAATCGCTTTTTGTCATGGATAAAATCCTGATTGTAATCGGCTGGATCTCTGTTGCGCCCTCTATCTCTAGTACGGTTCCTTCATCACCGTGGAGCTCAAGTCCCATCTGGCCCACCTTTGTCTTGACTCCGATCAATCTTGTCTTTGCACCTGATGTCACAACCTTTGGTATTGTACTTTCATCTTTATTCCACAAGACTACACGTACGATGGTTCCGTCCTTTCCCTTGAGTCTTAATTGTAATGATTTTCCTGGTTCTCCCTTGAAGTTTGTAAATTCTGATGTCCTAAGGTTTCCATCCAAAATTCCTGTAACTACTAGATTCTGCTGGTTCTCTTTTACATTGCTTACATCATCTGTTATTGCATCCAAAGATGGTATGGTACTAGTGGTACCGTTTGGTTCTATGTTGGAACCCGAACCTACATTGATTATTGGATTTCCTTTCATGTCTGATTTTACATATGCCTTGATTATCTTGACTAAATCTCCCGGTTTGAGGTTCTCAATTCCTGGCAAGTTTGCTTTTTCATCCCATAACTTTACCTGTGCTCTTGAGTCACCGTCATAAACTGTCATGGTACGTAACAAGAACTGGGAGCCGTCCTTGCGTGAAAATTGTTTTACTGGATAAACGTTCATCACTCTGGTTGCAAGGGTTATCTCCTTTGCACCGACATAGAGGTCTTTTAGGCCCATCTCTACCTTTAGGGGCTCGTTTAATGATACCCCCAAGTCTGATGCTATGAGAAACAGTGCACCTTGGTCTGTCAGATACCCTGCACCGATCTTTTCTTTCTTTCTTTGTATCATTTCATTGATCTGCTCTTTTGAGAGATCGGGCTTTTGTTCTAATAATTTGCTTAATAATGAATCAAATTCTGACAATGGAAACCTGATGGAAAGTGTATGATATAAAAATTGTTTTAGTAAGCGATCTTTTTTTGATGCATGTTTATGAAACCACAAAATTTCAGTAGATAGATTAGTGAGGGAAAAAGATTGTATGTATTGTATACCATAGAGGTAAATTCGCTTTCAAAATCATATGGTAATTTTACTGCAGTAGATGGCATTGATCTCAAGGTGGAACGGGGAAAGATCTTTGGATTTTTGGGACCAAATGGTGCAGGCAAGACCACTACCATGAAGATGCTTACTACGTTGATTCCTCCAAGCGGGGGCAAGATGAGCATTTTGGGAATTGATGGTATCAAGTCTCCACTTGAGATACGAAAAAAGATTGGAGTAGTATTGCAGCAGCCAAGCTACGAGCCCACGCTAAGTGTTGAAAAGTCCCTTGAAAAATATGGTATGATGTGGAATGTTGAAAAAAAGATACGAAAGGACAGGGCAGAAGAACTTCTCACTGCCTTTGATCTTGTGGATATCAGGAAAAAGAAAAATGATGACCTATCCATTGGACAAAGACGAAGGGTGCAGGTTGCGCGTGAATTTATGCATGACATGGAGTTGTTGTTTTTAGACGAGCCAACAGTTGGCCTTGACCCGTCTGCAAGAAGGGGTCTGCTTGATTACATCAAAGGAAAGGTAAAAGATGGACTAACGATATTTTTTACTACACATATCTTAGAAGAAGCGGAATATCTCTGCGACGATATTGCCATAATAAACAAAGGAAAGATAATTGCAGTTGATACTCCAGCGGATTTAAAAAACAAGTTTGGGCGGGAAAAGACCATCAAGATTCACATATCAGAGCAAAAAAACGTGGAATCTTTGTTGTCTGGCATACAAGACTGTACCATCGAATACGATTCTGGTGTTGTGATTACAGTACGCTCTAGTCAGTCAGAACAGGTTTTGCAGGATATTTTAAAGATACTTGCATCAAATGATATCCCAGTAGAGGACCTAAGTGTTGTTCCAACAAGTCTTGAAGAGATATTTCTTTCAGTGGTGAAAAACTCTGCATGAAATAATCCGACTGGTAAACCGTAACCTTACGATTTCACTTAACATGGGATTTGTGATATGGCAGATTATCTTTCCGTTAATTTACATCTTTGTTGCAGGCTTTGCGTATACTGCACTAATACACCAGGTGCCGTTTGGAAACAAGACACTTGACTATCCTGCCTTTATTGCAACAGGGATGATTGGGTTCAATATAATGAACAGCACTCTGATTTCTGGAATAATAATCTGGAACGACAGAAGGCATGGAATGTTTGAGCAGATCTTGGTTGGGCCGTTTACTCGTGCACAGTATATTCTATCAAATGTGTATACCATTGGAATAATTGGCCTAGTCAGTGCTGCAATGATTACTGCAGTGGGATATCCATTGTTCTTCAAGCAAGTCGAGTTTAACATATTAACTGTACCACTAGTTGTGTTTGCATCAATTACAGGTTCTATCTTGTTTGGCTCTATTGCGTCAATCATATCTACTAGATTGAAATCAAGTGAGGGGTTTAACGTTGTAATCAATACTGTATTTTTGTTCTTTGCATTTGTGAGTACTGCATTTTATCCAGCACAAGGAGCTCCGCCGATTTTGTCTACAGCATTTTATTTCAACCCGTTGACGTATCTTGTAGATATTGTACGCGCTGGAATATTTGGATACTTTAATGAATTGGTTGCAACTGAGATGACAGTTTTAGGTATTGGTGCTGTGGTGTTGTTTTTGGTTGCAACTAAGTTACTGTCAAAACT
>JABDBR010000012.1 GCA_013288545.1 Nitrososphaerota archaeon
CTGCACCACCTTCAATTATTGATATGTTTCAGAGAAGGCTTGATTGTAAATGTCTCAAGAAAAAAGGAAAACATTCTCCAGTATGGACTCCAACCATTCCAATTCCTGCAATAAAAAAAAATCCAGAATACTTTATTGAAGAGGGAAGCAGAACTGGTGGGTTTCATGCCAATTTTCGAAAAGATGCTGGGATAGGAAGACTGCTTTATACCACCATGAAGCCTTCAGAATTTCTCAACTATGCCTTTGCAGGAGAGATTATTGAAAAAAGATCCGAAGATGAAGTAGCTACTACCGAACTTTTGGTAAAGCATAAACGAAAGAGAATTCTAAAGTGCAAACCACAGGATGCGCCATTTCTAAAATTAGATTTGGCCAAATGCCAATTCGTCTATCATGATGGGAGACACAGGGCTGTTGCAGCAGACGAACTAGGAGTAAAAGAGATCCCTGTATTCATCGAGCATGACATCCCAGTAAATGAGGAACAATTACGATGTCTCAAAGACAGGACGTTGTGGAAAAAAGAATCTACCATCTCTCCTAATCTACACCATTTTGGTGAAGTATGATTCTGGACACAGTATGAAGAGAAAACCTCAATTGTACTCAAGTTTACATTCATTTGAGTGAGAAAAATTTGGCAGATAAAGATGATGAAAAGACATCCAGTGATAAACTGACAAGCGATTATGGATCTATAATAAGAGAAAGCGCACTGCTAACATCATTTTCCGGATTTTTATTTGGATTTCTGTTAACTATTTCAATAAATTCTTCAAACAACTTTATTTTCATAGATAAAATCATCCTTTTGATAGCTTTATCTTCAATAACAATATCGATCTCGCTTTTCATAATGCCCGTAGTTTACCACCATCTAGAATATCCGTATATTGATTTTGAGAAATTCAAAAAAAGAAGTCACCGTTTTACACTATATGGTTTGATCCCAGCATTTGTTACATTATTTTTGGGCGTAGAACTTGCAATGGCATCACTGCTAGGAAATAGCATCTGGGCATTTCTATTTGGCGCAATACCTTTTGTGCTTGTCTATATTTTTTTCAGATTCCGAAGATAACTGTATTGTCAGTTTTAACAATAGTAATTTCAGTCCTACAGAATCCAACCTTTGGAGGGTCAGAATAAAAATTTGACAGGACTTTTGTCCAAACCGCCTACGTATGAAAATATACCTCTTAGATAGTGACTTGAGCTAATTGCAAATATAATCCACAATCTATAAAGTATTTCATGGATTCAAAAAAGATGACAAGATCTTTTTCTATGAAAATCAAGTATACTTCAATTCTATTCTTGGTTATTCCTCTGGTCTTGTCTTCATTTACCCATATCTGGAATCCAGTAGGATTTCCCGATGTCTTCTATGACGAGGGAATCTACATGTACCGAGCAATGCATATACTATCTGGGGAAGGTCTGCAAACCGGTTATTTCCATGATCATCCTTTCTTTGGGCAGATCTTCTTGGCAGGAACATTGGCGCTTGTGGGATATCCAAACTCACTTCATCCAACTGCAGACGTCCATTCTGTAGAGATGCTGTATCTTGTTCCGCGTGTATTGATGGGAATACTTGCAGTTGCTGACACTTTTCTGATATACAAGATTTCAGAGAGACGTTATTCAAAAAATGTTGCACTGTTTGCATCTATTTTATTTGCAGTCATGCCAATTACCTGGCTTACAAGAAGAATACTGTTAGATTCTATTTTACTCCCGTTTTTGTTGACATCAATACTCTTTGCCATTTACGCAAAAGATTCTAAAAATAAAAAATTACTTGTCGTACTTTCCGGAGTCTTCTTTGGAATATCGATTTTTACAAAAGAGACCATGTTTGTGATGATTCCACTGCTTGCAGTTATGATATATCAGAATACCAAGAGTCCTAGAATGCTTGCAGTATGGTTTATTCCTGTTATACTGATGCCATTGATCTGGCCCATTCAAAGTATACAAAATAATCAATTTCATCTCTGGATTAGTGATATCTTGTACCAGGTCCACCGACAAAATAACAACTTTGGAAACATACTGCAAAACTTTCTTGTTTTTGATCCGCTCTTGCTGGTATTGGGATTTGCTGGCATAGTATATGCTGCTGTGAAAAAAGACTGGATTATTTTATTGTGGTTTGTTCCATTTCTAATATTTATTGCTACCATTGGATATGTGCAATACTTTTACTGGATTCCAGTTCTGCCGGTTCTCTGCATTGCAGCGGCTAAACTTATCATTGATCTAACAAAACACACAAAAGAAGATGTCAGGCACAAACTCCAATTTGTTGTTATATCCTGTATTGGAATATTTGGACTGGTCATGACATCTTTTCTGATTACATCTCATGTCTCGGCTCAATTTGATGCTGCTGCATATGTCCTTCAAAATGTTCATAACAGCAATGCTCCTTATGATGAAAAAAACATCACAATTGTCTCAAGTGCAGTATATTCATGGATGTTCAAATATGTCTACCACATGACTGATGTCTTACCAGACTATCGGTATGTGTTGTTTTATCCATTGCTTACTAATCATGTCCTTCTTGTATCAGATCTTCATTTTAAGGCAAATTTTAATGCTGGAAAACAACTTCGGGACATGTATGATAATACAACTAGTGTTAAAAAATTCAGGGGCGGAGTTCTAGAAGAAGATCTTAAAAAATATCCATTTACAAACATGGCTGTAAATTATGACGGAAGTGAAGTAGAGATAAGGGAAAGAAACTAGCCTCAAATAATTATCTTGAAAATATACAATTAGAATTCTTTATAGTATGGAAAAAAGGAGCAACCATTGATGGTATTTGATATAGATCAAACAATGCTTGTTTATCTTGGCATGATTACAGCCGGGATTTTTCTATTTCCAATAGCACCTTATCCTTCTCCTTATTTTATAGGAGGCATTGCGCTCATAGTGGTGGGTGGATTCTTGGTTTTTCGTAAATCTAGAAAAACTCAGTGAGCATTTTGAAACTTTGACTGTGATCTCAACTTTTCTGTTAATTTGCTAAATATTTCATTATGGCTTACATCTGTAAAATTGATAGCTCCTCCTTCACGTATGACTTGCTTTTCAAATTTCTCTTTTATGGCAAATGTGACAGATGAATAGTGAATTCTGCCCTTGAGTTTTTCTTGTACTATTGTATCAGTATCAGGAAATGTTGCAAAATGAAACGATATGCCTCCGGCCCAAAAGATGGTGGGTATTCCACCTCCTGCTGACCTTGCACTTGCAATTATCTGAGTTACCCAGTCTTCGAATCTTAATTCTAATACTTCATGAATGACAAGTTGGTTCCATGGCTCGATTATTATTTCCAAATCTTGATTACAAATCACGCCCAAGTTTTATTTAAAGAACCTTGAACCTCTTTCAAGAACTGGCGATCTGGCTAAATCTCGCTCTCTGAAAGATGGATTTAAATAGTATGCAAGTTTTTTGTTGGTTAGGTAATTTAGATATGCAAGATTGGAGTCAAGCGGGCGTATACATACCATTGATGGTAGGATTGATACCAGGATTCATTTACTGGTGTGTAATTACCGCAAAGAAACACAAGTAGATTAACCAAAATCTTTTATCTTCTTTTTATGATTTCTTAACGCAAGTTTAGTAGAACCTTCTAAACTATGTTGTTTAGATTATGATATGCAGTATGTGATTAATCTCCTTTTAGAACTACAATCAATATGAAGACCTTGTTACTTTCGAGTTTACTGATTATCATGCTGTTTACAACAAATATCGTCTGGGCTGATCTTCCACCCTCGACAAGTCTTAAAGCCGAAATACCTCAAACCACGTACTCTTACAAAACAAGTAATGGTACCACTGTAGTACTAGGTGAAGTTCAAAATGACAACGACATTCCGATCTATAAGGTAACTGTATATGCCAAATTCATGAACAATGATGGAACCCAGATAATAGAATCTGATACTGGAACAACTCTTCTTCAAGTAATTCCTCCTCACGGTAAATCTCCCTTTATGATATCTTCTACAAAGTCTGATCCATCCATTGCTACTGTTCAAGTAAACATGGGACCATTTGATTCGGCAGCAATAAAACAACAAATGTTAGATATTTCACCAGGACTTCTCCAAGTCTCTGATAAACTAATTCTCTCTGGTAGTGTACACAACAACGGTGCACAAAAATCGCTTAACACCAAAGTATATTTGGTTTTATATGACGCGTTTCAACGGGTGGTTAGAATCGGTGTATCTAATCCCATTGATGTTAATGCTGGAAAAGATTTGCAATTCAATGTTACATCTGATTTAGACCCTAGAGCAATATCGTATATGCTTGTTGCAGAATCTGATGTATATCAATCAAAACCAATTCAGAATAGCTTGAAGGTATTACCTGTGGATATAATTAGTACAACAGTTACTGATTCTAACGGAACATCCTATTCTACCATACCAGTAAATGCTTCCGCAAAGATAACCAGTGATGCAAAATATATTGTCAATTCTACCCAGCCATTTATCTACTATGTCCAAGTCAAACAATTCAGTGGCCAAGTTGAATTTATAGGAAAATATGAAGGAGTATTTCTTGGACCAGGAGATCAGAATGTGTCTGTAGACTGGAAACCACATACGGCAGGCTCGTATTTTATTGAAACATACATGTGGAACTATGATACAGTTCCTCTGTCTTCTGCAGCACCATCAATTAATGTAGTACTTGTTAAATGACAAGGCACTGAATACAAAATATCGTCATGACTAGATTCAAACTTGTGGCTTTGGGCGGTACATTTGATATTATTCATAGAGGTCATCTAGAACTACTAAGAAATGGATTTTCAATCTCATCCAAGGTTATCATAGGTTTAACCAGTGATGAACTTGCACGAAAAAAAGGAAAAAAACCAAACCATGATTACTCTAAACGATATAAAACATTAGAGGATACAATCAAAGAAAATTTTCCAAACTCCAAGTATGAAATAAGTAAACTTGATAATGATTTTGGTCCAGCGGTATTAGAAAAAGAGGTTGAGGCATTGATAGTAAGCGAAGAGACTTCCTCAAAAGGCAATGAACTAAACAGACTACGAACAGAAAGAAATGCTTCACCTGTTGAAATAATTGTGGTCCCCATGGCACTTGCCAAAGATGGTACACGCATTTCTACAACCCGAATCAAGAACTCTGAGATTGATGCTGATGGCAATATACTTAGTTGACAAACAACTTTTCAATCTTTGAGTAGGTCCCCTAAAACTCTAAAATGCCTGATAAGGCATTGAAAGAATTAACTGATAGGATGTTTCGTAAAATGTCCTCAGATATCACAGGTCTAAAGGAAGGCCTGGATCCTGAAAATATAGCACTCTGGTACAATAAAGTGATTGAAGAAGCAAAAGAGATGGCACCGCCATGGCTTGTAGATAAAATTGGTGTAAAACAGGATCCTATTCTTTATCTAAAATTCAACCTCAATATATCAAAACGTGCAGTTCGTTATCTGATGATATCTATAGCAAATAACCTTGATGACATGCCATATACAACCAGATTGTACTTTCTCAAGGTACAGGAATTGGTTTCTCAGGAAATGGACAAGTCTCTTGTCTAAAATTATTCTTTAGTTATTTCCACTGTATCCTCAAGAACCTTGGTCTCTGTGATTTTGTTCACATTGTCAATTACGGACTGGATAAAATCTGCAAAAGATTCTGCCTGAAGTCTATCTTTGAAAAGTATACTGTGGGCAGACTTGTCTTTGAGGGATATGATTATCTCATTTTCAATTATCTCTAAAATCCCACTGATGAAAATTTCATTATCATCTTTTATGTATATTAGACTGGCAAGTTTCTGTGCTTCATAACTGTCTATGCATGTGATATTTTTCTTCATATTGACTAGTCAAACATGAACTTGTCTACTTGGTCTTTTGCTTTTTCTCGTTGTTTTTTAAATTCTGTTAGGAAAGGTTTGGTAGCATCTTTTAGATTACACTTGCATTCTCCACACAATAACTGTCCGCCTTTACACTTTCTTGCTCTCTCATCAGATTCTTTTTCTGTATCAAAAAAGTATCTGAGATACCAAAATACTGGGCATATGCTAAAGTTGGCACCAAGTTTTCGTTGAAGCTCAACAGTAGGTTGACCACCAGTAAATGTACTTGAGATCTTTTTATCCACTACATCATCAGTATCTGTAGTAAAAATGGCAGTTTCTGGAATTGAAGAGGACATTTTTCCTTGCATGCCAAGTCCTGGCAAAAACTTTGAATGAATCTGGGCTGGTTTTGGATATCCCATTTTTTCTGCAATGTCTCTTGTTACTCTCCAATAGGGGTCTTGGTCTATTGCCGCAGGTATGAGAACAGGAGTTGGTCGTCCCTCAATTATTGATGGCAGAAAACAAGGTGCCGCCTGTATTGGTGGAAATCCGATCATTCCTATGTTTGTAGAATTTTCAAATCCAAAAACCGCCTTGACAGTTGAAAAAGTGATTCGCTTTGCTATCTCTAGTGCTATTGGATAAATTCTCTTGATATCCTTTGTATCAATTAGGATCTTTGTCTTTTTTGGATCAAATCCTATTGCAATTATGTCTAGAATGTTTTCTTGAGTATACCTTGATACCTCTTCCATAGATTTTTGGTCACTGTAAAGAAACTTTTCATCATCAGTTAATTGAAATATTAAATTAACATCGAATTTTTCTTGGAGGTATTTTGTAAATATCCAAGGAAGCAAATGCCCCATGTGGATTTTTCCAGATGGCCCTCTTCCGGTATAAAGGTAAAACTTGTTTCCTTTTTCATATTCTGTTATGATTTTATCTAAATCTCTGTGGCTGAAGAAATATCCAAGCTTTAACATTGGATGAACCTCTCCAGTTATCTTCTCTATTCGCGCTTCTAATTCGGGTGAAATTTTTTCTGTGCCAAACTTTTGCATGAGTTTATCATAGTTGACATCTCCCTCTACGCTCCAAGGAGTTACTGTAAACTCTTCAGATGACATTCATGGTTTAGTTAGGTTAAGGTTTAAAAAGTCTTTTTGGCTTTTTGTGATAATGTCTCAAGTTCTGCATCCAATTGAGCAAAAAATTCTCAAGACGTTAGCTGACAAGAAAACCTTGACACCAGAAGAACTTGCAGAGGTTACAAAACTTTCACTAGATCAGACAAGACGAGGCATTGAATGGCTCAAATTCAAAAATCTAGCAAATGTAACCGAGTCAGAGAAAATCATTGTAACATTAGGCAAGAGAGGAAATGAGGCGTTTGAAAAAGGATTACCCGAAAGACAGCTAGTAAATCATTTGAGATCATTGGATGGTTATTCTTGTGAAATGAATGCTGCAAAAGATTACCTAAAAAATGAATTTGGACCGGCTATAGCAAATGCAAAGAAGAATGGCTGGATTGAAGTTCATGAGAATAGACTCATGCTAAAGGGGTATCATGATTTATCCTCTGAAGAAAAAATTATCAAAACAATTTCTAAAACTCCAATAGGCGTATCTGCAGATGAATTGGAAGACAAGAGCGCGTTAGAATCGCTGAAAAAAAGACCTGACTTTGTTGTTCTTACTTCAAAAAAATCTGCCTTGGTTGACCTTACTGAACAAGGAATGGAAGCGGCAAAAAGTGTACCTGATAACATTGATTTTGAAAGCGTATCTGAGACATCCAATAAAGTAGAACAGGAAGCCAAAGTTGTCAGAGCAATAGATGTTGAAGCTGCTGCACCTGTGATATTTGCAGCAAAAAGTCATCCACTACGAGATGTCATTGATGAGGTACGAGAAATATTTGTCAGTCTTGGATTCTCTGAAATAATTGGAAATAATGTCCAGTCTAGCTTTTGGAACTTTGATGCCTTGTTTACACCCCAGGATCATCCTGCAAGGGAAATGCAAGATACTTTTTACCTTGCAGATGTCAAAGCAAAAACAACCGCAAAACCTGATCAGATAAAAAAAGTAGCTGACGCACACAAGAAGGGTTGGAATTATCAATGGCAAAATGAAGAGGCAAGAAGACTTGTTCTAAGAACGCATACTACATGTGTAACTATAAGAGAACTTGCTGACCAAAAGCATGATGAAGCACGGTTATTTTCAATTGGCAAGGTATTTCGAAATGAAAAACTAAGCTACAAACATCTTGCAGAGTTTCACCAGGTAGAAGGAGTTGTAGTTGGAAAAAATGTCACACTACGAGATCTGATGGGATTGCAGACTGAATTCTACCACAAGATGGGAATAAAGAAGATAAAATTCTGGCCAACATTTTTCCCGTATACTGAACCATCGTTGCAGTCCATGATATATAATGAAAAACTTGGCAAGTGGGTAGAATTGTTTGGAATGGGAATTTTCAGGCAAGAGGTAACAAAACCGCTGGGAATCAAAAATCCAGTCCTTGCATGGGGCGGAGGAATTGAAAGAATCGCAATGTTGCGTTATGGCCTAACAGATGTTAGAGAGTTGTATGAAAACAAGTTTGGTTGGTTGAGGAGTGTGCCAAAATGCCAGTAGTCACGCTATACTTTGACCGAGTCAAAAAAATTCTTGGCAAGACTGTTCCCAAGGCAAAGCTTGTCGAGACTCTACCATTCATTGGGTTGGATATTGAGGATGAGACTGTTGACCACGTCAACGTAGAATACAGTCCAAACAGACCTGATTACTCTACTGATTATGGTATCATTACGGGTCTTCAAGGATTGCTTGGAATAAAACTTGGGATGCCTGCACTGAAAATAAAAAATGGTAAAAATACAATAAAAGCTCATCCTACTGTCTCCAAAATAAGACCATATGTTACAGCAATCGAGGCAAGAAATGGCAAGCTAGATGATGAAACAATACGACAAATAATTACCATGCAAGAGGATCTTCATAATGGACTAGGTAGAAGACGAAAGAAAGCATCAATTGGAATTCATGATCTTGAAAAAATAAAATTCCCGTTATACTACAAGACTGTAACACAAGAGCATAGCTTTGTTCCCCTTGAATCTGATGTATCCCTGACTGTAAAAGAGATACTAGAAAAAACAGAGACGGGAAAAAAATACAAGCATATCTTGGAAGGACATTCCAAAGTTCCGATTATTGTGGACTCGGATGGAAAAACAATATCGCTTCCTCCTATTGTTAATGCAAAACTAACAGAGATGAATGCCAAAACTCGCAATTTACTTGTAGAGGTCACTGCAACTGACAAGAACGCTGCAGAAGGGGTTCTTGCAGTTGTAGAAAATACTTTACAGATTGCAGGATTTGAGATATATTCAGTAAAAATAACTGGAGCGGGAAATTCTACTCCTGTACTAAAGTCTCGAGATCTTGTGCTAGAGCCTGAGCTTGTAAACAAGACGCTAGGAATTGAAATATCAAATCAAGTTATTATAAAATCTCTTAAAAAAAGTAGACTTGATGCAAAGATGAGAGGTAAAAAGATTGTTTGCACAATTCCACGGTATAGGACAGATATCTTTGGAGTGATGGACCTAGTCGAAGAAGTAGCTCTTGGTTATGGAATTCAAAATCTTGTACCTACAATGCCAGAGTCAGTCTCTGCTGGTGAGAGAAATGGTATCACAAAGACACTTGAGACTGTTCGCCAGATTATGGTTGGACTGGGCTATCTTGAGGTGATGAACTTTGAGCTTACCAGCAAAGAAATCTTGTATGAAAAAACCACTAGAGATTCATCTAAAATAATATCTGTTGCAGATTCAAAAAGTCAAGAGCATATTATTTTACGTGATGTACTTATTCCTGGAATGATGGAAGTCTTGTCAAGAAACATTCACGAATCATATCCTCAAAAAATATTTGAGATTGGAACGGTGTTTGAGAAAGCCTCACCAATCAATGAAGTAGTTCATCTTGCTTGCCTTGGTGCACACAAAGATGTCAACTTTACAGAAGTAAAATCTGTTTTACAATCTCTTCTAAAAACTGGCTTTAATCTTACATGTGATACCATGCCACAAAAGGAACCGATGTTTGTTGATGGAAGAACTGGCAGTGTAATGATAAATAGTAAGAAACTTGGCTCACTAGGAGAAGTAGATCCTAAAGTTGCTGATAATTTCAAGCTCAGAACACCAGTAGCTGGGTTTGAGATCAAGATTACTGACCTTTTGTTTTAGATTATGTCATTTACACAAAAGGAAATTATGTACATTTGGTTGCTTTAAACAATACTGTCAAGTCAATCTATTCATTTCTACTACAGGCTTTTGTATTCAAGACAGGATAACACACTACATGGTCTTGTATATCATGGAAGATCTATTGCATGCCACTGAAGTAAAAATACATACAGAATTATGCGAACATGTTAGACGCCATCTCAGGCATCCTAACGCAAAAACAACTCAATGGCATCGTGCTAATGACTTGCAACAAGCAAGAGAGCATGCGCGTGACATTGCAAGAAATAACAAGTTGAGTTGGCGAGAAGCCAAATGTTGTATGTGATTCAACCGTATCTTAACACCGTTTTTTGACATCAAACTTTCACCCGTTTCTTAACATTCATTTTGAAACATAGATTTCTCTCTTTAATTTAGCAGTGTCCAAAAAAACACGCCTAAATGAGCTAGATATCAATCAATCACAATAAATTACTGACCAAAAAATAATCATATCGCCCCAATATGCACGCAGACGGACTGGGATGATGAAATATGATTTTTGGTCCACCCAGCCGTGCTACAGGGCACCCCGGTAATAGAACAAGATGAGGATTAAGGCTAAACGTACCAATGACTCTATGTGAGTCAGAACCGGGGAACATTCTTTTTTCCTAAATTTTCTAAAAATGCTTACAATCAAAAGACTTTTTGAGATTTTATGCGGGCGGTCTATTTTTAGCTATGATATAATCTTTGATTTACGCAGAAAAAACAGATCTATTGATATATTTGCGTTGTATAGGTATACCATGGCAACTGCATATGTGCTAATAAATTGTGAACTTGGCTCTGAAGAATCCATAATCTCACAGCTAAAAGCAATTAACGGAGTCAAAGAAGTTCACGGTACCTTCGGGGCCTACGATATACTGGCAAAGATTGAATCCCCAACAGTAGAAGCATTAAGGGAAATCATCACTTGGAAGATTCGTAAAATAGAGAAGATTCGTTCAACTCTAACCCTGATGGGCATAGAAGGTCAAAGCTAAATCTCTGTGGAGAAATCCTGCCCAATATTTTTGAAACCCTACCATAGAGTACTCTAATTTTTTATCCAAAGAACTTTTAATTGCGCTGCAATAGTTTCATCGTGTGTTACTTCATTTCATTTTCTTGGTAAAAGAAGAGGATCTGGACAAAAGAAAATGGGAATTCGAATATGTCACAAAGATGGCACAATTCTATAAAGTTTGGATTGAAAAGACTTTCTCACAAAAAGTTGAGATTCAGGCAGACGAGATGGTAGTAAAATCTAGAGGACGATTCAGAATTGTCGACACACCTGCCTTACTTGATGATCATGCTGATAGAGGAAGAGATATTTTTCATTTTTATTTGACGTATTTTAGACCGATTTGGACTGATTGTACCTGTGAGGGATACTTTGCAGATAATTTTGGTATGGTTCTATGGAGTAAGAGTCCACAGAAAGATGACTTGACATTTCTAATGGAGACTAATTGTCCAAAGGTCTCTCATGAACTTGCTCATGAATTTTTACGGAAAACTGGATACAAAAATTATAAGGAACTAGTTCATGATATATGGGACAAACATCTCTTTGCATCATTGCCCTATGAGCACTATGACGCAGATTATACCCAAACAGAAAAGAATGCTCTTTTTGCAACTATAGATACTTCCAGTTTACGGTTATAGTAGAATGATATCTTTTCATATTTTTAATAGCTCTAAAAGACTATAAGTAAGTAATTTAGAGTTTTTTTATGCCAGAATTCATTTGCCCTGACTGTAGTAAAAAATTATTTCACGAAAACGAAACTACCTTGGCTGCAGAAAAACAAATTCACCTAAAATTCTGTCCTGCTAAAAAGAAGCACTAGCACTTTGTGACAGAATATATTCTGTCTTGAAAGCTAGCTGTTTTGAAATCTATTTTATTTTGTGGATCTTTCTTTCGGGTTGTACTTAGTTTTTCTAATGTAACAAGTGCCTCTCCGTCAAAGCCTACTGAAGATCCAAAGACACCTTCTGAGAGCTGATTTCCATGCTCTCCTTTCTTAATGTCATCAACCATTTCGTAGAATTTTATGGCCTCTCTTTTTGTTGTTGGGCCGCCAGAAGATTTGTTGAAACCAACTGCAATATACATGCCATTATTTTTGACTGCAATAGGTACCTTGTAGACTTTGCCTGAATGGCCTGGAATTTTTTCATTTAATAAAATTTCACACTTGTGGAACATGCTTGAGATGTATGCAAAAAATCGATAGTTGGCATATGTGCCAGCGGAATCTTCGTGACAATCAACAAAAACCTTGTGTAAAAGTTCAAGAGCGGAATCATTCATGCTTTGTAGACGTTCTTCAATTCTGCCTTTTCTGACCAGATCTGATTTACAGTCTGCAGCAATTTTTTCTAAAATGAAAGGAGGCAGGTTATAATTTTTTAGAGTTGAAACAAAAGTTCCAGTTTTAGAGGCTCCAAATGTTGGGAAATTGCCTCTACTCAATTCAATCTACCGCCATGTGTTTTCGAAATTGTAAAACTCAAGTCCTATCTCCCCTAGCAGACTTACTAGGTGCCTTTTTCCTTATAACTGTTAAGGTAAGGGAGAGATCGGATGGTGGGGCCGACCGGAATTGAACCGGCGACACACGGGTCACTACAGCTCCAAACTGTACATCATCCTTGCGTCAGTGAAGCTTGTGAAACCACTGGAGCCCTTAGCGGTGATCAACATGTGATCTAAACTGTCGCCATACCAGGCTAGGCTACGACCCCACATAATGAACATAAATGCACTTGAATTTTAATTTACTTGGCTTCTGAAGATTTATTGGTACCATCATAACTCTTTTTGAGCGTTGGATTGTTTCAAAAAAGCTACATGTTGTAATTTTTGCCTCTTAACCAATTACACGCCTAAATCCGACTCTGATCACTTGGGGAGTAAAACTTGGTTCGTCCTATAATCATACTATTGGGAGCAATTCCAGTACTTGCAGCTCTTTTCATCATAGTACCAACACTTCTTCGACCAGAAATTACAAATGTTGCAGTTAATTCGGACGATGTTATATCAATAGAATATAGCAAGCAACACCTCAAAAAAATATCATTTGGTCTCACACAGAGCATTGGTGCTGACACAACCGAAGTTCTAACTATCACAAATGATGGTCAAACTACCTATAGTCTAACAAAGAACGGCTATTCTGAACCTGATGTAAAATACACACTGTCAAAAGATGAGATCAAGAGGCTAACTGCACTCATAAAAGAGACAGGATTCATGGAAATCCCACAGACATCTTATCAAGTAAAAAGTGATGTAAACGAGTATGAAAAATATGGATTACAAGTTACACTGGATGGTAAATCAATCAATATACAGTGGCCTGACCAAAATTCTACTCAAGAATTCGTTCCTCCGTTGATAAATGAGGTCCAAAACAGCATGGATGCTGTAATCGCAGAAATAATAAAATAAATAGCCTAAGACGCGATCAAATCTCATGATTCCGCTTTCTGGTGATTTGGGTGATACTAAAGGAGTAATCAAGGAAAAGATAGGATCGTTTGGTATTACACGTGGTACATCTACTCTAAAACGTGGATTTGCACACATGCTCAAAAATGGAGTTGTGATGGATGTTACAACTGTTGAACAAGCTCAAATTGCAGAAGAAGCTGGCGCAGTTGCAGTAATGGTCTTGGATAAACTTCCATCGGATGTTAGAAAAGCTGGAGGTGTTGCAAGAACTGCAAGTATCAGAATTATACAAGAAATAATGGATTCTGTAACAATTCCTGTTATGGCAAAATGCAGAATAGGTCATGTATACGAGGCAATGGTTCTACAAGAAACAAATGTAGACATGATAGATGAATCTGAAGTTTTAACCCCTGCAGATGAAAATCGTCACATATGGAAATGGGATTTCACAAGTCCGTTTGTAAATGGTGCAAGAAATCTTGGTGAAGCTCTTAGAAGAATAGAAGAAGGTGCAGCAATGATTAGAACAAAAGGAGAACCTGGTACAGGTAATGTTGCAGAAGCTGTTATTCATATTAAAAATGTAAATACCGAACTGAGACGCATAAAATCCATCTATGATGCAGGCGATGAGCAAGACTTGATTAGTGTTGCAAGGGAGTTCAAAGTCTCATACTCTATTGTGGAAGAGACTGCAAGTTTGGGAAGATTACCTGTTGTCAACTTTGCAGCAGGTGGAATCTCAACTCCTGCCGATGCTGCATATTTGATGACCTTGGGTTGTGATGGAGTGTTTGTTGGATCTGGAATATTCAAAGCTGATGATGCCAAAGAAAGAGCACAAGCAATAGTTTTGGCAACCACCTTCTGGGAAGATCCAGACAAGGTAAAAGAAGCACAAAAAATGATTGATGAAAGACAATCCATGTTGGGATTGGATACAAAGAATCTTGAGCTTAGAATGCAAGAACGTGGTAGTACAGCATGAGCGGTATTAACATTGGTGTATTAGCAGTTCAGGGAGATGTTACAGAAAACATAATGGCCACAAAGATGGCAATTGAAGAATTAGGTTTGGATGGTATTGTAACTGAGGTTAAAACTCCTGAACAGATTTCTGATCTTGATGGATTGGTAATACCTGGAGGGGAAAGCACTGTCATAGGTACATTGTCTCTAGTAAATGGCTCACTGAAAAAAATTAAAGAAAAAATTGCAAGCGGAATGCCCGTCTTTGGAATATGTGCAGGCATGATAATGCTCTCAAAAAAGGCAAAAGATAGAGTAGTTGGTGAAATGGATCAACCGCTATTGGACTTTCTTGATGTCAAAATTGAACGAAATGCCTTTGGTAGACAAAAGGATTCGTTTGAATCTGAAATCTCGATGGATAAGATAGGAATCAAAAAGTTTCAAGGCGTGTTCATTCGCGCACCTTCAATCATAGAAACAGGAAAGGATGTAGAGGTATTATCAAAGTTTAATGAAAAAATAATTGCGGTAAAGCAAGGAAACATCATTGGCACTTCATTCCACCCTGAACTCACAGGAGATCTTTCACTTCACAAATACTTTGTAAGCCTGATTAAAGCAAAGCATTAGAGATTTTTTTAGATACAATTATCAGAAATACCGTTTATATTAAATTCAGATTGGTTGTATAGTGTTATTACGATGCAAATAGAAACAACTCCTGAACTAGTTTCAAAGGTTTATGCTAAAATCACAGAAAATATTGCAAAATATAGAAAACTAGTCAACAGGCCGCTTACTCTGACTGAAAAAATTCTGGTAGGTCATCTTGATGATATTGAAAGTGCAAAAGATATAGAACCTGGTAAGAGCTATTCATTTCTCAGACCTGATAGAGTTGCACTACAAGATGTAACTGGCCAGATGGTGATTCTACAATTCATGCAATCAGGTCTTAAACGAAGCGCACTTCCAACAACTGTTCATTGTGATCACCTCATTCGCGCTAAAGTTAGCGGAGATGTAGACATTAAAGTTGCACTAGACGAAAACAGTGAAGTCTACAAATTTCTTGAATCTTCATCAAGAAAATACGGAATAGGGTTTTGGAAACCAGGTGCTGGAATTATTCATCAAGTTGTACTAGAAAATTATGCTTTCCCTGGTGGATTGATGATTGGAACAGACTCTCATACACCAAATGCTGGCGGCCTAGGTATGCTTGCTGTTGGAGTGGGAGGATTGGATGCAACAGAGGTGATGGCAGGATTTCCATGGGAGCTATTGTATCCAA
Source organism: Nitrososphaerota archaeon (assembly GCA_013288545.1). Taxonomy (GTDB): domain Archaea; phylum Thermoproteota; class Nitrososphaeria; order Nitrososphaerales; family Nitrosopumilaceae; genus Nitrosotalea. The sequence goes on from JABDBR010000012.1 coordinate 15,964, forward strand.
AAAGAATTGGTGTGTATCTCAAAGGAGATCTAAACGGTTGGGTTGCACCAAAAGATGTCATATTGTATGTAGCATGGAAGCTTACCGTATCCGGCGGAACAAACGCCATAGTGGAATATTTTGGACCTGGCACCAAGTCAATTAGCTGTACTGGCAAGGCTACAATAACAAACATGGGTGCAGAAATTGGTGCAACATGTTCTGTATTTCCGTATGATGATAAGATGAAAGTTTATCTCAATTCAACTAATCGTGGACAAATTGCAGATCTTGCAGACAGATACAAAGACATTCTTGTTGCAGATCCTGAAGTTGAGCAAAATCCGGAAAAATATTTTGATAAAGTAATAGAAATTGATCTATCTACACTAGAACCATACATTGCAGGTCCTCATACGCCTGATCTTGCAAGACCGATATCTCGGCTAGCCGAAGATGTAAAAGAAAATAAATATCTTGATACGATCTCTGTAGCTCTTATCGGAAGTTGTACTAATTCTTCTTATGAAGACATGACAAGGGCTGCATCTGTTGCAGAACAAGCAAAATCTCATGGAATTCATGTACAAATTCCTCTTCTTGTAACTCCGGGTTCTGAACAAATTAGAGCTACAATTGAACGAGATGGGCAGATGCATACTCTAAATGATATTGGTGCAACTGTATTGGCAAATGCCTGTGGCCCGTGCATAGGACAATGGAACAGACCCGAGATAAAACCTGGCGAGCCAAATACTATAGTTACTTCATTTAACAGAAACTTTCCTGGACGAAATGACGGCAGAAGAGAGACAATGGCATTTATGGGAAGTCCTGAATTAATTGTTGCACTTGCTCTTGGTGGTAGATTATCATTTAATCCACTAAAAGATACTCTAAAAGGATCTGATGGAAAAGAGTTCAAACTAGAACCACCGAAAAAAGCACCAGAGGTACCATCAAAGGGATTCTCAAATATAGGTGCAATCTATGTTCCACCTGCTGCAAATCCAGACGAGATTGAAGTTATAATTAATCCTACAAGTGGAAGATTACAAAAACTAGAACCATTTCTAAAATGGGATGGTAAAGATTTTGTAGAATTGCCGCTCTTACTGAAGGCAAAAGGCAAATGCACTACAGATCACATCTCTCCTGCAGGTGCGTGGTTGTCATTGCGTGGTCATATCGATAAAATTAGTGACAACATATTCCTTGGCGCTGTTAATGCATTTACAAATGATGTTGGTAAAGGAAAAAACCAACTAAATGGAAACACCGAGTCATTTCCAGTCATTGCAAGACAATACAAAGAGAAAGGTATGAAATGGATAGTGATAGGGGACAACAATTACGGAGAAGGTAGTAGTAGGGAGCATGCTGCAATGTCTCCAAGATATCTTGGATGTGCTGCAGTTATTGCACGAAGCTTTGCACGTATACACGAAACCAATCTAAAGAAACAAGGAGTACTGGCGCTTACCTTTGTCAATCCATCTGATTATGACAAGATTCAGGAAACTGACAAAATAAGCATACTTGATCTATCTCAGCTACAGCCTGGAAAAAATGTCAAGTGTATACTAACTCATAAAGATGGAACAAAAGATGAGATTGTACTCAAGCATTCCTATAATGATTTCCAGATAAAATGGTTCAAGGCAGGTTCTGCTTTGAACATTATGCGTGAGAGAGAAGCACAAGCTGCATAAAAAAGTAAGAACTAATAGTTTCGGTGTCGTTATTTTCTATCTGCCTTGAGTCATACATTTGATCCAAACGAACTCTACAACAGAGTAGTTCATTATTACATTGACAAGAAGAGTTACTCAAAAGAACAAGCAAACCAGATAGCTCGCAAAGTAGTAGAGAGGGAAAAAAGTAGACATACATGCAAGAATACCAATTGTGGCCATGGCATAGATGATCACATAAGACATAGTGAGACTTGCCTTGTTCTAGACTGCGAATGCAGAAAATTTGTTAGTTAGATACTTGCAAAAGTATCTTTCCAAACTGGTTACTTTCTTCCATCTTTTTGTGTGCATCTTTTGCATCTTTCAAATCAAACACACTGTCAATTACGGGTCTTATTTTTTTTAATTTCATAAACTTGTGTAATGAAACAAGTTGTGACTTTGAACCAAGATATGCACCTATTATTTGGGCTTCTTTGCTGTAAAATGATCTAATGTTCACAAGTGCTTCTCCTCCAGTTGTGGTGCCACACGAAACCATTCTTCCTTTCACTTTGAGGACTTCAAGACTCACAGGCCATGTCTTTGCACCAACATGATCAATTACGGCATCTACTCCAACTTGATTGGTAAGTCTTAGAACCTCTAATGTGACGTCCTTTGTACTTCGATCTACAATAAAATCCGCACCTAATTTTTTTGCAAGTATAGTTTTATTTTTGTCTGATGTTACTGCGATGATCTTCAAACCCTTTGCTTTTGCAAGTAGGATTGCAGCAGAACCTACTCCGCTGTTTGCACCCCAAATCAGAATGGTGTCACCTTTTTTACATCTTGATTTTTCTAACATGTTCCACGCTGTAAGATACGAGACGTTGATTGCGGCAGCTTCCTTGTCTGACAGCCAGATTGGTTTTTTTATTATGTTCTTCATTGGGACTGAAATGATCTCAGCATAACCTCCCTTGTACTTGCCAAATCCACCTATGATGCCAAAAGATACCCTTGGAATACTAGTATCAACTGCTGGATAAACAACAATCTTGTCACCCTTTTTGAAACCTCCAAATCCTTCTAATACAGTTCCGCAAATATCACAACCCAAAATATGTGGAAATATCACACTCTTGCCAAGTATTCCATTTCTTACCCAAATGTCCAAGTGGTTTACTGCACAATAATTTACTTTGACTAGAACATGACCTTTTTGAGAAACAGGATCTGGAACTTGTTCATATGACAATACATCAGGTCCGCCATGTTTTTTGATAATTACGGCCTTCAACTCTTTGTGAAAGATAAAATTATTATTTAAAGAACGTCACAACGTACGTTCTAACATAAGGGAAAACTTGTTAAGTTATGATTACGTCAAATCATAGTTGGCAAAACCAAAAATTCTTGCATTTGCGGGAAGTACGCGGGTTGATTCATTTAATAAAAAATTAGTCAAGATTGCAGCAGCAGGTGCAATGGAGAGCGATGTAGATGTAACTGTGATTGATCTTCGAGATTTTGCAATGCCTCTTTATGATGGAGATTTGGAACAAAAAGAAGGACTCCCTTCTAATGCGCGCAAGCTCAAGGACTTGATGCTATCACATCAAGGATTTCTCATCGCTTCACCCGAGTATAACAGCTCAATATCGGGTGTTCTCAAAAATATGATTGATTGGGTATCTAGACCATCTGAAGGCGAGGAACCACTGGCTTGTTTTAAGGGAAAAGTTGCAGGAATAATGAGCGCATCCCCTGGAGGTCTTGGTGGTCTTCGTGGATTGGTTCACGTACGGGCAATTCTTGAAAATATCTACGTACTTGTAATTCCGGATCAGCTTGCAATAAGCAAAGCCCATGAAGTATTCAATGCTGACGGAACTCTAAAAGACAAAAAACAAGAGGAACAAGTAAAAAGAATCGGTGCTGGTGTTGCTAAACTGCTGATAAAATTAACTGCCTAAAAATTCTATTTTGCGCTTTGATTCATCTGAATAATTCCAAAAATGTTTCCCTCTGTATCCATGCATGTTGCATAATGGCCAACTCCTGGAATTTCCATTTTTGGTACTAGTATCTGACCACCATTTGATTGAATCTTGATTATGTATTCATCAATTGAAGGTATTTCTATCGTATTTGTCATACCTATTTGTCCGGGCATCCTCCTTGCCAGTCCACCATTAATTCCTGGTGTGCTATCGTCTCCAGTTTTTATCATCCAGTATTCCATGGGGCCGTCCCACTTGTCAAACTTCCATCCAAATGTGTTCTGGTAGAATTTTTGTGCCCTCTCTGGGTTGTCAGAAGGAATATCAAAATGTGTGATTCGTGGCATTGTACAAAATATGTATTGTATATTATTTAAGCTCTAACTATATTTGTTCACTATACTATGTTATGCATAGCTTTGAGATCTTTTGCAAATGGCTCCAAGCTTGTTGGAATTGCAATCTCTACTGTATCCTTTAATGATAAATTCATGCTTTTTTTCTTGTTCCACACTTCTGAGTTAAATTCGGTAATCTCTTTTGTGTATTTTGTCCAGTCCTCATGACCTTCAGGTTCTACAAATTTTTCATGATGTACAGTATTTTGAGAATAAAGCTTTTGCCATAGGTGGTCTGTGATAAATGGCGTAATTGGTGCAAGCAGTATCAAAACTGAAGAAAGAACCTTGTGTAGTGTAAATACTGCTCCATCTCGCTCTTCCTCTGTAAAGCCAGAACTGTATGCTCTTCCCTTTACCATCTCAATGTAATGTGCTGCAAAAAGATTCCATGTGAATTCTCTTAATGCTGTGGCAGGCACAAAGAAATTGTATTCGCTGTAACCCTTCTTGCATTCTGTAATCACTTTATCAAGCTCAGAGAGTATCCACTTGTCAGAAGGACTAGGTTTTCCTGACTCTATCACTGGAAATCCAGAAAGAAATCTTGAAACATTCCAAAGTTTGCTTAGAAACTTTTTAGTTATCTCTATTTTTTGTTCAGAACATCTAAAGTCATATCCAAGATTTATCTCGCTTGCACTCCAAAACCTGAATGTATCTGCACCAAATTTCTGTATGATTGGAAGGGGATCAACTACATTACCCTTACTTTTGCTCATCTTTGCACCGTGTTCATCTACCCCGTATCCCATTATCCATGCGTCACTCCATGGCGTCTTGCCAGTGAGTTGTTCACATCGTAATATGGTATAGTAGAGCCATGTACGTACAATGTCTTTTGACTGTGGTCTGATGGTGGTAGGGTATGTTTTTTTAAAAAATTCTTCATCTTGTTTGTATTTTGTGATATAAAGTGGTGACACGCTAGAATCCATCCATGTATCAAACGTACGCTGCTCTCCCACAAATTCTGTGGAATCACACTTGGTGCACTTTGATATTGGACTAGAGTCTTTCCAAGGTCTATAGTATTTTCCAGGTTCTGGTACATGTGGTTCGTTACACTTTTTGCAATACCAAATGGGTATTTCTGTACCATAAAATCTTCTTCGTGAGATTGGCCAGTCAATTGAGATTGATTCAAGCCAATTCATCAAGATCTGCTTGTGCATTGGAGGATGAAAATCAATTTTTGTTCCAAGTTCTTTTATTTTGTCAACTGCATCTTTTTGTTTTAGATAATATTCTTCCATGGAAATAATTTCAATTGCAGTCTTACTTCTCTCAGATATTGGAGTTCTATGGTTTATGTTTTCTATTTTCTCTACAAGGCCTTGATTTTGCAAGTCTTCAATTATTTTCTCTCTGGCTTGTTTTACCTTGAGACCTGCATATGGTCCTGCAACCTCTTTCATTCTTCCATTTGTTCCGACTGCCGCGATCTCTTCTAGTTTGAGATCTCTAAATAACGCGACATCATTTTGATCACCATAACTGCAAACCATGACTGCACCAGAACCAAATTCTTTTTCCGCTGATGGATGTGTCTTGATCTCTACTTCTCTATTTATCAGAGGAATGATAACTTTTTTTCCAATAACATCAGTATATCTTTCATCTTCTGGGTTTACAATTATTGTTTGACATGCACACAATAACTCGGGTCTGGTACTTGCAATGATTATGGTTTTTTCAGGTTCCTTTACCTTGAACTTCATATGGACTAGCTTGGTTGGAATCTCCTCGTAGATTATCTCTGCATCTGCTATTGTAGTACCTGTTACCCAATCATAGTTGTTGGGCCTGTTTGCAAGATAGATCTGTCCTTTTTTCCACATCTCAATGAATGTAGACTGGGTCAGAGTACGATATTTCTCAGAATCTGTTCTGTAATATTCTGCAAAATTGCCACTAAGGCCAAGACTCTTCATTATCTGTATCATTTCTGCCTCCAGATCATCTAATGCCGTTGCACAGAGCTTGAGAAACTCGCCTCTTTCTGTCTCATGCATCCTAATTCCGTGTTTTTTTTCTGTGTACATTTCAACAGGAAGGCCGTTTCTATCAATTCCTATTGGGAACAAGACATTTTTTCCAAACATTCTTGCAGTTCTTGCAATCATGTCTATCTGGGCATAGTGCGATGCTGCGCCAATATGCCATGGTCTTCCAGATGGATAGGGTGGAGGCGTATCAATTACAAACACATCTCCTTCAGGTTTGAAATCGTAAATGCGTGATTCTTCCCACTGTTTCAGAATTTGTTTTTCAATCTCAGGATTCCAAGCAGTTTCCTTGATAGTTGGTTCCATATCTTAGATCTTTGAGATTTGTGATATGATATGGGCTCCCTTGTTATAGCCCTCGTAAATGTAGACTCCTACAGCTTCGATATTTTTTGGCATCTTTGGAACAAGTAGTTTGATTAACTCGGTGGATAAATTCTCGACAGTTGCTTCTCCTCTTAAAAGATAAGTTGTATTCTTTGGAACTTGGAGATCGAATCTTCCCTTTGGACCGTCAAATCCAATCCTATAATGTTCACCATCTTCTTTAATGAGATATTTTTCATTAATGAAAAATTTATGATCTAAAATTGAAATGACCTCCTTGATTATCTTCTTTGCTTCTCCAAAATCCATCAACAAATTATTTTTCATCTCTCCGACTAGCTCTACAGTAACAGATGATGTATGACCATGCAAAATTGAACATTTTTCAACAAGAGGTAGTATGTGAGCATAATCAAATGCAAATGAGGGATCTTCCATGAATATGGAACCTGTCTGCACTTCTTGGGTCTTGTAGAGGATGATATCTTGTAATTCTGATAGTCTTGCTGCAAATTTTGGGTGTCCCATTGCAATTATTTTAACATCGGACAATTCTGCTTTGAGTTCTTTGTATTTTGCAATATCTATTTCAGTGTCTATTATTTCAATCAAGCCTTTGTCTGTCTTAAAATCAACATTTACCTTCTTTCCGTTTTTTAGGGTTACTACATAATCATACTGATATTCTATCTGTAGAAATTCAAGCATCTGTGCTATTGAGAGCTCTGTTCTACTTTTCAAAAGATTACCTTTGTTATCAATATACTTGAAATCTGAATCCAAAATTGTAGAGCCTGTTGGCATTTGAAAAATTCTGCTCAATCCGTATATAAATTCTGTACAGGTGTTAGAGCACCAGTGCTTATTTTTCTAGTGCATTTAGAGTTCTTGCAAGGGCAACATCGTTTTGTGTAATTCCCCCTGCATCATGCGTTACCAAGTCTACTGAAATCTTGTTGTACACATTGAACCATTCTGGATGATGGTTCATTTTTTCTATGTGTATTGCTGCCTTACACATAAAACCAAAGGCTTCGATAAAATCATCAAATACAAAGTCCTTGTGGAGTTTTCCGTTTACTGTACTCCATCCTTGCAATCCTGACAATTCTATCCTGATCTGCTCCTCAGTTAACTTGAACATCCTGACAACTTTTACAGAATCCTATATTTAACTCTCAAATCGAGTCTATTGTAAAATGGTTGCTGAAACAATGACAGATCTTGAAAAAAATCTACATACACAAACGGTTCAAGCCATTGAGGGTGTAAAAGATTCTAAAAAAATCGGAATTTCGTTTTCTGGTGGTGTTGACAGTTGTCTCTTGGCAAAAATTTGCCAAGATCTGGGATATGATGTATTGCTTCTTACGATGGGCTTTGAGGATTCACATGATGTCGAGTTTTCAAAAAAAATGGCAAATGTACTTGGCATGAAACATGAAGTAGAAATCATTTCAGAGAAAACATTTTCAGATGTGGCAAAAAAAATCTGGGACACAATCAATGTAGATAATTTATCCTGGAATGAAAACTGTATTGCGTTTTATTATGTGGCAAAACTTGCAAAAAATCACAAAATTGACAAGGTGGTGACCGCTAATGGCATAGATGAGCTCTTCTGTGGGTATAATGCCTATCGTGATTCAATCTTAGAGGGAAACGATGCTGTACTTGAGATGATAAAAGATAAGCTAGATAATGAAATGAGGATGATGAGGGCAGTAAATAAAATTACATCTGAATTTGGTGTTGTGATTGTGCAGCCATTTCTGTCAGAAAAATTTGTAGAATTTGCAAAAACTATTCCATTAGAGCATAAGATAAATGGCAACGATGACCTTGTTAGAAAACATATTGTAAGAAAACTTGCAGTATCAATTGGGGTTCCAGAAGAGTCTGCTCTCAAGCTTAAAAAAGCAATGCAGTATGGATCCTTGATTCACAAAAATCTCTTAAAAGTCAAGAAAACTTGGAACATGAATTTCTGACATTGCTTGACACATTCTTGATTATATCAAATGACGCACCAAGATGGTTTTCAGGAATGAATACTCTGTCAATTTCTTCACCAGTCAAGTGAGATGAAAATGCTTCATCATTTCTTACCGCATCTCTAAAGTCTGCTCCTTCTTCTGACGCCGCAAATGCTACTCGCTGAATATCTCTATATGCTTCAAATCTTGGAACCCCTTTCTGTATCAAAGCATCAAGAACAAATTCTGCAAATATCTGACCTTTTGTAATCTCAAGATTCTGTCTTATTTTATCTTCATTTACAAACAGAGAACTGACTATCCTTGTCATGGTCTCGAGCATCTCGTCAAGTAAGATTGGCCCAGTTGGAATGATGAATCTCTCATTTGCAGAGTTTGACAAGTCTCTTTCATGCCATAGTGGGATGTTTTCAAAAGCCACTGATATCTGACTGCGTAATAACTTTGAAAGCGATGTTACACGCTCACTTTTTACTGGATTTCTCTTTACTGGGACTGCACTGCTTCCCATCTGACCTTTCTTGAAAGATTCTGCAACCTCACCTATCTCTGTTCTTTGGAGATTTCGAATTTCTATAGCAATTTTTTCAAGTGTGGATCCGACCAAGGCCATATAAAAGATAAATTCCGCATATCTTTCACGGGCAACTACTTGGGTTGTAACATCTGCAGGATATAGCCCGAGCTTCTTTGCCACTCTTCTTTGCACCTCCAAAGCTTTTGCACCCATGAGCGAACCAGTTCCTACTACACCTAATGTCTTACAAATCAAAATTCTTTTTTTCATTTCCTCTATTCTTTCCACATGTTTTGACATCTCATGTGCCCAATTTGCAAATTTTAGTCCAAAAGAAATTATGCTTGCATGTTGACCATGTGTCCTTCCTACTGCTGGTAAGGCTTTGTACTTTACAGCCTTGTCTGCTAAAATGATGGCTAATTTTGCTACTTTTGGTTCTATGATATTTAGAGTATCGCGAAATTGTAGGGAATTGCTTGTATCTACTAGATCATTGCTTGTCAAGCCATAATGTATCCATGGTTTTGCAGATGATTTGCAAATCTCGCTTAGGGCTTCTACCAAAGCTGCTGTATCATGATCACTTTTTGCCTCTAACTGTTTCACTCTTTTTACTGTGATCTTTCCAGATTTTGCCATCTTTGATATGTTCAAAGCTGCATCCTTTGGAATCATCCTTATCTCTGATTGAGCAAGAGCAACTGCGGCCTCTATATCTAATTGATATGTTATCTTTTTTTGATCATCGAAAATCTTCTTCATCTCATCAGTACCATAACGACCACCGTCAATTGGAAGAATTGGCATGTCTTGGATCAATTGATCATGGAAAATAAATCTACTTGTATGGGTTTGTATTGAAATCGACACTTTTTTCTATACTTGTGGATAAACCAAATCTATGGGTTCGGATACAAAGACTGAAAAAAAGAACCTGAAAAACAATGATTCTGTTGATCAAAAAGATGATGCCGTCTTGCTTGATGGCAAAACATTACATGACTTGTATCGACATACTACCAAGCTGATTAAATGATTAATTAGAAATCACATACTCATGATTTAAATTGTGTCCAGATACCTTTTTTCGCAGAAAGGGATGTCGTCACTAATTCCAAAGAAAATACGAGAGATGGAATATCGCATTGAGGCTGATCCATCAAAAGGCATGAAAGTTCCAGTGACAATTTATGCTGATGAAAAATTATTGCAAAAAATGCTTACCGATAGAACAATTCAACAAGCAATCAACGTATCTACTATACCTGGAGTACTAAAGCACGTTGTGGTTCTTCCAGATGGTCATGAAGGTTATGGGTTTCCTGTTGGGGGTGTAGCTGCTATGGATGCTGAAAATGGCATGATTAGTCCAGGAGGCGTAGGCTATGACATCAATTGTGGTGTCAGACTCATCAAAACGAATCTTATGGAAAAAGATGTCCGACCAAGACTCAAAGACCTTGTAACTGAACTATTCACGTCTATTCCATCTGGTGTGGGATCCAAAGGTGCTGTACGACTTACATCATCTGATCTTGATGAAGTTCTTGTAAAAGGAGTACAATGGGCAGTTGATCACGGATATGGTTCAAAGGATGATGCTGATGTATGTGAAGAAAATGGACAAATAAAAAATGCTGACCCTGAAAAAATATCTCCTACTGCACGCAAAAGAGGTGCACCTCAACTGGGAAGCCTTGGTTCTGGAAATCACTTTCTTGAGGTACAGCGCGTTGACCAAATTCATGATAAAGAAGCTGCCAAAAAAATGGGAATTTTCAATGAAGGACAAATTACTATATTGATTCATTGTGGTTCAAGAGGTTTTGGACATCAAGTCTGTAGTGATTATTTGAGGGTGTCAGAACAGGCACTTTCAAAATATAAAATAAATCTAGTAGACAGAGAACTAGCATGTGTTCCAAATTCTTCAGAAGAAGGAGAGTCCTATAGAAAAGCAATGTTTGCTGCGTTAAATTATGCATGGAGTAATAGACAGATGATCACACACTGGACAAGAAAAGCCTTTGAGCGAGTCTTCAAACAAACAGAATCTGATCTGGATATGAAATTAATCTATGATGTGGCTCATAATATTGCTAAAGTTGAAAAACACAAAATTGATGGTGAGCTACGTTCCGTTGTAGTTCATAGAAAGGGTGCAACAAGAGCATTCCCTCAAGGAAGAGATGAAGTACCAAGAAAATACCGAGATATTGGTCAGCCTGTTTTCATACCTGGCTCTATGGGTACTGGTAGCTGGATTTTGTTGGGGAAACCAGGTTCTATGGATTTGAGTTTTGGCTCTACCGCTCACGGTGCAGGAAGAATGATGTCAAGATCTGCGGCACGAAGAAATTTCACAGAAGGTCAAGTTCAAAAATCATTAAGCGATAAAGGAATTTTCATAAAAGCTCTTACACGAGAAGGCGTGGTAGAAGAAACGCCTGAAGCATACAAGGATGTTGATGCTGTAGCAAATGTATCTCACGAACTTGGAATAGCTACAAAAGTAGCAAAGCTTGTCCCAATTGGGGTAATCAAGGGTTGACAGAGGAAGACAAAGAGCTTGAACTTCTCAAGGCAAAAAGGATGCTTGAGATGCAAAAAAATATCTCACAAAGACAGAAAATTGAAGAGGTAAAGCCAGAATCAAAGGCACAAAAGGTTTCTCCAAGGGATCTAGTTCTCAAACAACTCGGATATAGGGGAGACGAAGTACTTCAGAATGCCGAATCCCAGTTTCCCAATGAGACCAAAGTTATTGTAGAAAAACTTGCAGAACTCATCCAGGGAGGAGAAATTACCGAAATCATAGATGGAGGAAAATTGTTGACATTATTCAGGTCAGTTGGAATTCGTGTAAGAGTACAAACTACAATCAATGTTGAACAAGATGGTAAAATGGTATCTTGGTCAGATAAACTAAAAGGTGAAACAAAATCGTTGTCTGAACCTGTATCCGATCAGGTATCTTCTAATGATTCTCCAGTTGAAAATATCTAGCAATTATTTAATGTAAACAATTTCTGATCCAGTCAGTAACTAAGTTTATTATTCCTGTATCATGTTGGATGGTTGCTTATGTACGGTAGGGTCACCATTATCCAAATTGCAACAACTAACTATGAAACTGATCGAGAGATTGTTGTTGCTGCAATGGATGAATTACAATCTCTTTGTGGTATCAAAGAAGGATATCTGGTAAGTAATCCGATGGAAAGATTTGGTTGGGCTTTTTTCAAAGTATTGATAAAAATTGAACTGCTTTCTGGAATGGAGTTGAAACTGGGAGATCAGATTGCAAAAACCAAAGGAAAAAAAATTGAAGAAAAATTTGTCACCTTTATGACAAAATTCTTTGAAAGCAAAAATGCTAAAGTAAAAGTTAAACTGGTAGATGCCTAGACTCTTCTTCCTCTTTTACCACCCTTCTTTCTAGTGGTATCATGAGGGATTGGTGTTACATCGTCAATTCTTCCAATCTTGAATCCGCCTCTTGCTAGTGCTCTGATTGCTGCTTGTGCACCAGGACCTGGAACACGTGAGCCAACTCCACCGACTGCTCTTACTCTTATGTGAAGACCTGTGAAGCCCTTGTCATGTGCTGCTTCAACTACTGCTGCAGTTGATTTCATTGCAGCATAAGGAGATGATTCGTATCTGTCTGCGTTAACATGTCGTCCACCGGAACTAATTGCCACAGTTTCTGCACCAGAAACGTCTGTGATGTGCACTATGGTATTGTTAAAACTACTGAAAATGTGAGCGATACCCCATTTTTCCTTAGCTTCTTGTACGGACAACATTTCAAGACTCTTTAACGGGTTTAAAAAACATTAGGATCTAAGATGTGTCCAGCCACATCTCTTAATGACCTTAGATCTGTCATTGGCAATCAAAACCACATTCTTTCCATTGGAAACATGACCTATCTCAGATAGTGGAATGTTCATCTTTTTTGCCAGATTTCTGATTTTTTGCAAGTCTCTTGGATGCGCTGTTGATACAATCTCATATTCTTCACCGCCGCAAAACACTAGATCCTCCAAACTTATTTTATTTTGATGTGCAAAATTGATAACATCATTTCCGGTGGGCAGGCTAGTTATCACAAATTTCTTTTTACTCTGATGGCTCATGTCATTTAGTGTTATGGCTAGTCCATCACTAGAATCCATGGATGATGAAAAATACTTGGCAGCCTTTAATCCAAAATCTAGTCTGGGATTGGGTCTAAAAATTGCTCTTCTGAATCTTTTTGTTGCCTGCTGATCTGTCTTGTAACCGTCAAGGGTAATCTTCAAGCCTGCTGAAGAATATCCAAAAGGGCCTGATGTTATTATGACGTCTCCTATCTTGGCGCCCCCTCTTGATGGTATTTTTTGGCTACTTGTTCCAAACATGGATACCTCAATGACTAACTCTCTTCCCTCATTGGTGTCTCCACCAATTATGTGCACTCCAAATTCTTTGGATGATCTTAGAAAACCGCTTGCTAAATCTTTGACCATTTTTTGAGTAAAATTACGTGGTATTGCTAATGCAATTGTGGCAAATGTGGGCTTGACTCCCTTGCACGAAAAATCACTTACACATGAAACCAAGCTTTTTCTTGCAACTTCATCAAGTTTCATTCCTTTTGGTATGTCGGTACTTTGAACTAGCATATCTGATTTTACAATAAATTTGATATTGCCAATCTTTAAGACTTCAACATCGTCAGCTTGAAACCTCGATTTTTTCCCAAATCGACTTTGAAATGTCTTGATTATTTCAATTTCATCTGGATTCTTCATAGCTTTGTTTAACCAGCTTGGTAACTTGTTTTTCTATTGATTTAGCCTTACTCAAATCATTTGATTCTACAGAGACTCTGATGATGTGCTCAGTATTTGACTGTCTCACTAGTACCCAACTATCCTCATCTATTATGGATTTTATTCCGTCAATTGTTATAATTTGGCTTGACTGTTTTCTCATCTTTTTCAAAAGAGTTTGAAGTGTTTTTTTGTGAAGTTTGGAATCAACACTTACTTTGGTTCGTACTTGATGGTATTCTTCCATGAATTTATTTATGTCATCGAATTGTTTTGTTCCAACCATTGATGCGATAAGGCCACTTGTAAGTAACCCATCTCTACACATGTTAAATTCTGGTAAAATAAAACCAGCACTACTTCCTTCTCCTCCAGCTTGAGATTTAGTTTTTAACATCAGATCCACAACATTTGCTTCTCCAACCTTTGATCTGTTGACCTGACCTCCTTCATTTTTGATAAATTTTTCAATTGCAACACTGGTATCTATACTGAGAACAAATTTTTTGTACCCTTTTTCAAGTGCACCTGCTACGCCAAGACCCAGCGTTACATCTGGTGATTGTTTCTTGCCGTTCTTTACTACAACCAGTCTGTCTCCATCAAGATCAAAAGCAAAACCTATGCTTGTCTTTTTTGAGGCTTGAACAAGTTCTGATAATTGATCGTTTGTGGGGTCTGGACCTCGAGTTGATTTTCCGGGAATTCCATTGATCACGCTTACTTTACAACCTAATTTTCTTAGCAACTGTGGAGCAACTTCAAACGCTGCACCACCTCCTACGTCGATTGCTATTTTGGATGATCTTTTCATGTCTCCAATTACTTTTGCAGCCTCATCTATGTAGTCTGAATCAACCTGTGTTTCAGTACCTATTTTCTCTCTCTGAAACTTGTCTTTTTTTATCATGTATTGTAGTTCTGATTCGTTAATGCCTCTTCCATCTAGGATAAACTTGAGTCCATTCCATTCTAATGGATTGTGTGAAGAGGTAATGATTAAACCACTACCATATTTTCTTGCTTCTCTGAAAATAACGGGAGTGGGGGATATGCCAAGATTGTAAACTGATATTCCCCTTTCTAAAAGCGAGGCAATTGCAACATTGGTTACTATCTCACCTGATGGTCTAGTGTCTCTACCAACAATACATTTTTTTGACTTGACAAGACGTGAAAAATTTCTACAATAATAGATTATATCTTCAAGATTGAGGTCATTGCCAAAAATCCCACGAACTCCGGAAATCGATACTTTCAATGACTCAAAAACGCAAAGGCTTTTTATAAACTCTGATTACATTGCGAACCACTGCCTCGATAGCTCAGCCTGGTAGAGCGAACGCCTCGTAAGCGTTAGGCCGTGGGATCGAATCCCACTCGAGGCTTAAAACTTTGTTACATGGTGTGATTGCTTAATTATTCTAAAGTCTGCTTTCTTCTTTTCCTTCGTCAAGGGATTCTATATCTAATTCGAGTTCTTTAGCAAGTCCCTTCCACCATACTAATGTATCTCCCACAATTGCTCCCCTTTTGATAAACCAAACTACGCCTTTATAGATCTGTCGGTTTTCTAACCTCTAACTAAACTAATTATCTGATCGAAACTGCATGTTGCATATTTTTAAAAATTTTGTTTATCGTAAACTCATGTACGATTGAATATGAAAATGATCTTTCCTAAAAAATACTAATTATGATTTTTTTTAAAATTTTATAAAATATGGTATTTGTACTTTCTACAAATTAAAATAATGAAAAATGAATGGGCTTAGAGATCTAAGCCAAAAGAGTCTGCTAAATTCTGGAATCTTTCGTATGTTTCCAGATATTGCTTACCTTTTGAAGTTATAACAAATGTGTTCTTGCCGTCGTATTCTATCTTGTTCATTAGTCCTGCACCAGTGAGGTTGTCGACGAATTTTGAAAGTCTTGAATGTGATAAGTTTGCCTTGGTTAGAAGTGATGTTACGTTAATTCCGTTCATGCCGCTTTCTTCTGTTACAGTAAGCAAATCTCTTACTATCTGCATGCTTGTTCTATATGCTACCATTGCTAGAAAGTATAGAATTTGGTGATATAAGGGTATTACTATTTATTCTCTCTGGAAACCTTATAGGGATCAGATCTTGTCTCAATAAAAGGAATTTTATCCTTTTTTGGCTCTACGAAGCATATTGGATTTTTCCTGTGTGGAGGGATGCTCCAAGTGTTGTATTGAAAGAGAGTATTATCCAACAATAAAGTTTGGCAAGATTGGTGTGCTTGTCATGCCTGATGAAAAAGAACACGTAGAGTCTTTGGCAGAAAAACATGGCATCACGATAACAATCCATCCTAGAATAGGTGTATCTGAAACAGAGTCTGAGGGACCTACAACAATACTTGCGTATCAAATGATGGGGAAAGATTTGGATGGTAATACCTGTCCGTTTCTTGATACTGAATCAAGTAAAAGATCGCCCCATGGTGGGTATCCGTGTAAAATATATGAAAACCGACCGCTTGCATGCAGAGCATATCCTATAATCCAATCTTCACCAATTAGTATTGATACCAAGTGCAAATTTTGTGAAAACTGTGGAACACCATCTGGGAATGTAAATTCTGAATTAGAATCTTTGATTCAGATACAAAAAAAGATGGACACCAAAGTACCATACATCTGGCGTTTTGCTACGGGTATTGGAGAATTAAAAGATAAAGATCTGATTAAAACTGGCTGGTTTCTAGTTTGACTTGTTTACTCTTTCATGGGTACCTGGATAATGTTCTCCAATTTTTTTAGAGTAACACTTGCTACACAACTGACCCTTTATGTTCCAAGATTCCATTGGGACATATA
This sequence comes from Nitrososphaerota archaeon, assembly GCA_013288545.1. Lineage (GTDB taxonomy): Archaea > Thermoproteota > Nitrososphaeria > Nitrososphaerales > Nitrosopumilaceae > Nitrosotalea. The sequence goes on from JABDBR010000012.1 coordinate 32,544, forward strand.
CGTGATCCAAAGGACCTTTGCATATTGCGCATTGTTGCGTTTCTACCATGTAGATAACATTTGATTTAATTCGTTATAAAAATCATGTTTGTAAAAAGCATGTTAAATACTAGCATAATATAGAATAAAACAGCGGTAGGATAGATGGCTAATGTGGACCTCCTGCAAGAGAACCTATCAGTCATCATTCTGCCGCAAATAAGTTAATTTTCTAAAAAAGATCTTGAACTACTTTCTGAATGCTGATTATCTCTTCTTCCTCTTGCTTTATTTTCTTCTCTATTACACGAACCATGGAATCCTGCCATACGTGATGGGAAAAGAAATTGTGGTAGGTGTTTGCTGCAGTCATCTCATCATCTACGACTGTATCTTCTAGGAACTTTGTGACAATGGTATCTGTCAATTTTAGTATGCGCTGATTTAATTTGACGCTCTTAAATATTGGCTCTAACTTGGATATGTCTTCTTTAAAGTCGCCTTTTGTAAGCAGAATTTTTTCATGAAGGATCTTAAAGTATACTGCCACAAAGAACAAGGTTGCATATCTTTTTGTTTTGTGTCCTCCCTTCTTTCCATAGTTTAGGCTTTTTTTTGCATATTCTTTTGTACAATATGGATATAGAAGAAGTCTGTAATCGTCCTTTAGTTTCTCATTGAAAACTTCGTCATACTTGCTACCTCTTGGTAGAAACTGTGCCGGAGAGCTGTATGCCTCTGTTGGTCTCTGCTCTATTCCTGCAACAAATGCCTGTATTGCATCTTTTGCCACTATCACTTTTTTGTGGTTGTCAGGTAGATACTTGTTGTAAATCATATCTCCGACAAATTCACTTTGATGTGATTTTGTTTTAGTATCAAATGAGCCACCCTGAATCTCATAAAAATAATGAATGTTTTCCATTTGCGATTTTAATGATTTATGAAAATCCATCAACGATACTAGATCCTTTCCTCTTACTGCATTCTGCGAGTTTCTGTATTTTGTAATATTGTTCTGATCAAGTTCGTCTGCAGCCTTGATGATTGTAACAGTTATGCTTCCATCCAAATTATGAGTGCGTCTTGCATGATCTAATACTGAGTTAGATGTCTGTGCTCCGTTTACTATTTGAGGTGAGTGCAACATTATGGAGTTGTCCTCTAATTCCTCAAAATCGCTTACTACTATTGTTATTCCATTGTTATAATAAAAGAACTTGTGGGGAACTTCTTGCAAAGTTTCTCTCAATCCTTTGTTTACTGTGGTTTTGAACTGCATCCACTGTCTAATGTTGGATTCAAAAACATAGTCCTTGTTCTTTGTAACAAAATTTGTAAGCTCTCTTAGTTTTAAAATCCCCAGAAGCGTATTCTGATATCTTAACTTAGTTTCAAGCTTGATGGGGGCTTTCTTTCCTGCGGCTGGTTTTTTTATCCTATCCCAAAGTTTCTGTATTATTACATCGACATCGTATATCTCAACTGAATCAAAATTCTCATCCTCTACCTTTTGATCTGTCACATAGATGCACTCTATCTTGAGATTCTTTTCTTGGATCTTTGTTACTAGGTGGGCAAGTTCTGGACGCATCTTTGAAATGTCTTTTCCCTGTAATCTCTTGACGTCTTCTTTGAATTTTGCTATGGCTTCAATTGAATGGGATGTTCCATACTTTGATTGGAATAGATAGATCTTGTCTTCAGAAAAATCTACTGGAAGATATGCATCAATTCCTAGATCGTTTGCTCCATCCACAATCGCGTCAGTTGCATCATCTTCAGTTGCCTCAAAGACTCTAGTTAGCACCCATTGTAAGAAATTATGGCCTTTCTCAACTTCATTCTGTGCACTTTCCGCATATTCTTTTATGCTGTCTTTGACATTCTGTGAAAATCCATCTAACGGTTGACCATTGGTATACTGATATGCGACAGGTTTTGCACCTGGAATGTACTCTAGTAATCCGTTACTTCTTTCAGCCAAATTCACTCTGTTTACAAACTGCCCTATTTAGAAAAGCAGGTTATTATGATATAATAAAAGGTGAGGAAGGGATTTGAACCCCTATAGATTCGCTTTGCAGAAGCAATAATACTACTAATACAACATTACAACGATTTAGGACTTGTGTCAAAGATCTAAACTGGAACGATTACGAATCGTGGCTCGTTGCAAAAAAACAAAAACACTATGCACATGTAATGCTGGACTATTCCAGAAAATACAATGATCTAGCTTTTACTGATGATCTCATATCGTTAGAATCTACTAGGAAAAAACTAGACGTACTGAAGGCAATTGCTAATCTCACTCGTTACATGGATATCAGATACGACAGCTACTTTCATGATGAATTTACTAATTGGCTAAAACGCAAAGAGATCAAATGGACTACAAAATCTGCTGTTAACAATTACAGCTTATCTAATAGAATAAAGCTTGAGGACGTCTTGGATTCAATCGAGAAGCTACCCTACAAGCACAGGATATTCGCATTATTCGTATTGGTATCCGGACTACGAACAGAGGAGGCACTTAGGGCATTTAACAATCACTCTACACTGTGTACTGATGGAATACTGGAATTATTCTGGGATAGGGGCACAAAGAAAGCCAATGCAGTATATTGTCATCCATTACTTCATGATAAAATTGATTTTAAGACGAGTAAAGCCGTCTATACATTTTTGAATAAACGAATACTAGGATATGAAATACGATTTTTACGAAAGCTGAACTTTACTATTAATGCTGGCAAAGTAGATCCTTTGTTGGCTGAGTTTATGCAGGGTAGACGAGGAAATATCTCTCAAAAGCATTATTTTCTACCCTCTATGTATGAGCACAAAAACAAGTGGCTAGAAGCATGGAATCTGATTATCCGTGACGTTATGGGATGTGATAAAACTAGGTGCTCAAAAGTGATCTAAACTCAGTCTAGCCCTGTTGTTACATCTCATCTAACAGTATGTACAGTAGTCGTAGTCACAGTCGTGATCCATAAGTAATGTATGTGGTACACAGTACATATCAGTAAATTCTATTGGCAGCACATTACACCATTACTAATTAGTAAATCAATAAGCAATACATCATATCAGTAATTACAGTAGTTCAACAGATTAGTAATAACAGTTTGATTGTATAATTCTCCCAATAGAAACGACTTTGTTCGTAACTTAATACAGTAAGTAGACTAGTCTGATCAGGCTTACACATATTCAGAGTATTTGAAATAACATAATGTACCATATCAGTAAATCACTCATTACAAACTACATTGGGTACAGTAAATATGATTCGATTGCATAATTGTAAAACATCGGGGAACTTTGTTTGTAAGCCATTACAATACGCAGCGCATATTATCAGGTGTACACACTATTAGAGACTTATTCTATTAACGACTGTATCGTATAATCGTGCATATCAGTAAATCACTGTTTTTACTAATATCAAAAGATCATAGTACAATAAACTAGTGTAGTGATTACGCCTGATCTAAATCCCAGAGATATACACTATGATCTCAATTTCTCAACATAATACTGCTTATTAGAAAAGAAATTTTCATACCCTCATTGGTAGATGGTAAAATCACTCCCTATGCAAAGGAAAAGGGACAAAAATTAGAAAATATGTTGGAAAAATGCCTTCAAGAAATTGTTCGTAAATTACGGGCATGTGGAATTGATTGCTATTACCTTTTCAATAGAAAACAAGAGGGTAGAGGAAATAGTGGGCCAGAGGCACTTTTAGTTATTCATCAAAATGGTCGAAATTACTATTTTTACATAGAAGCTAAGAATCACGGTGATTACCGAGAATGGTCTTTGAACAAAGTAAAGGAAAACATCATAACAAAATTTAGAAAAATAGAATTCTGTCCGTCTGATAAGAACTCAGAAACAATAGGAATAGTGATAGGTCATATCAAAACAGCAGAAGATAATGTTCTTCATTTATGGTCTGGTGGAATACTTTATCTTAATACCGGTGAATTGCCACTGAATATCAGTTCTACTAGTGATAAAATATACTATGATAAATTAAAGGGATATCTGTTATTTTACATATCTGAAATATGTGAAAACATGGTAAATCAAGATAGTAAATATGAAATTGATATTATCAATGAAGATGATCTAATAGTTAAAAACAAGAACAAAATTCTAAAAAAATACAAAATAAATCAAATTAAAGGTAAAGGATTTGTGTATCTAGGTCCACGTTTAATGGATTTTTTCAGCGTTGGTAGGGGAAAAAGAGAAGGAATCAAGATTGTAACACCTTGGAAATTAATTACAAGTTATGATGGTTATTCCACTAAGCGAAGAAAAATAGGTTCTGGATTGTATTGCATTGATCTGTCTAAGAGTAGGAAAACTAAATCTGAAACAGGTTGCTGAAACAAAAGGTATTACAATACGAGTTTTTGTACACTGACCAGCAGTTGAACTAGTTTCTGACCTTTGTCTGTCAGTTTGTATGTAGTTTGAATGGGTTTTGTTGGCTTTACTGTTCTATCAATTAGTTTACGATTTGTCAAGTCTTGCAATGAAACTGAGAGTACACTTCGAGTTTTAATGACGGTTTTTTCTAGTTCAGAATATCGTGCTTCATGGTTATCGTGAAGATAAAACAATATTCGAATGTCACTGATTTGGAATAGTTCTTCCCAGTCCAATGGTTATAGCAAACTAGCATATATTCATAAGATAGTACCATGTTCTAACAGAGGTAGTACCGGTTTAACCGAGTACTTAATAGGAACTCAAAGAAAAATCACTCAATGAAGTCGTATCTACTTGGAACGATGGGTGGATTGATTTGAGATACAATTCTACCAGAACAGTAATCATTGTTACAATATTGGCCCTTGGAGTAGGTATTGTTATTGGTACATCAATAAATGCAGAAGCACAGACGTCATTACCTTCTATTCCAAAGTGGATAAAAAATACTGCAAAATGGTGGGGTGAGGGCCAAACTAGTGATACAGATTTCATAAATGCAATCCAGTGGCTAATTGATCAGAAAATTATTGTAATTTCAAATAATGTACAGCCTTCTCCTAGTACATCAATACAGCAAACACAACAAGTGGCTGCTGCATCATTGAATAATTTACTTCCTACGAGAGATGACATAGGCACAGAATGGGTAATTCATGATGCTACACCTTTTAAGAAAAATGCAACTGGTTTTGTAGATGGACTATCTCAGAGTTTTACAATAGGTTCAGATTTTACTGCGTCAACATCAACTGTGGCAGTTTACAAATTTGATTCATCATATGATGCTAACAAGTACTATGATAATTTTGTTGCAACATCTAAGGCAAGTGGAGGGTATACTGAATGGATACCCGGAGGCATTAATGCCGATAAATGCTATGGAAAACAGCAAGATTATCCAGGAGGGAGCATTAACACTCTACTCTGCATCAAAGGTA
>JABDBR010000013.1 GCA_013288545.1 Nitrososphaerota archaeon
TGCAACAACACTTGGTGCAAATACCCAGTTTGCAGGAATAATACTTGATGCGTCAGGCGTTACAATGAACAACAATGTAGATCTCACAGGAAGAGTCCTAGCATTTGGCGGAACAGTTTCTACTAATGCTGATACCATCACAGTTCCATCATATGCAATGGCTGATGCAAGTTCAGGTAATCTACCATGTACTGTAACATTCCCAACTGGTGCAATTGATCTAGGATCAAATGTACAATATCCAGCCAAAGTATACCCACCAGGAGTCTACTGCATTGACGGCGCAGCAAACATCGGCTCAGGTCCAATCATTTTAACAGATAATGCTGCACATATCTTCAAAATTAACGGCGCACTAAACCAAGCAGCAAATACTGATGTCATACTATCAAATGGTGCACTATCTTCTGGAGTAATATGGATGCCAACAGGTCCAACAACAATTGGTGCAAACAGCCATCTCATTGGAACTGTAAATGGCGCACCAATCACAATTGGCGCAAATTCTGATATCAACGGTATTGGTCCTGCAAAGGTAATGGCAGATGCCGTATCTGGTAGTTTCGGAATACTTGCTAGCACATATACAAACACATCCCCTGGAACTACTATTGTAGGAGACCTTGGATATACAACGGGATCTCAAGTAGTACCTTCAATTTCTGGCAATACTCATGTAGCAGACTCTGTATATTCCCAAGCAGGTACAATGCAGAATGCCGCAATATCTTCTGAAAATTCCCAAGTCTGTACAACCAATCTCGGCACTTCAGTTGACTTGTCTCTAGTAAATGGCGGAGTATACACACCAGGCGTTTACTGTACCACAGGAGCTGCATCCGTCGGTACAGGCGGAATCACACTTTCAGGCAATGGCATTTATATTTTCAAAATTGGTGGCGCACTAACAACAGCGGCAAACTCTGCTGTTCGTCTTGATGGCGCACAAGCATCAGATGTATCCTGGGTACCAACTGGTGCTACAACACTTGGAGCAAGTACCACATTTGCAGGAATCATACTTGATGCATCAGGTGTTACAATGAGCAGCAATGTAATGATGACAGGTCAAGTCTTGGCATTTGGAGGAACAGTATCCACTAATGCTGACACCATCGCTGTACCATCATATGCAATGTCTGATGCAATGTCACCTCCATTATATGCAACAGGAGATACAACAGTTCCAGAGTTTGGCACTATAGCTGCAATGATCTTGGCAATAGCAGTTGCATCAATAATTGCAGTCTCTGCAAGAACAAGACTTGGTATAATGCCAAAATACAATTAGTTGTTGTATTTGACATGGTAAATCCAAAAATATTTCAAAATACCACGTCTCTATCTTTAATGTCGTGCAAGTAAGCATGACTTGAAGTCTATTGCTGTAACGATGATCAAGTTTTTCAGTGTTCTGGTAATTCTTGTACTGTCTATTGTCATATCTCTGATTCCTCAATCTGCTGCACAGGAATCAGCCAACTCTACTGCACAATATGCATTACAGTTAAAAAAACTGGAAAGTAGTGGCTCTTACAAGATTTTACCTGTAACTTATGGGATATTTTATGTCACAAGTAAAGACCAATGCGACGACTCTGACAAGCAACGCTTGAAATTTTACCAGGTAATAACCGATGAATATCTTTCATTATATGGTCTTGCACACAATCAAGAGCAAGCTGCGTGTATCTCACAAAACGAATTTACCAAGTATTTTTCTGCAATTTCTCCAACTGTCATACCGATTGTTATAGTGGACCATGATGCGGGCCAAAAACTCTTGATTCAGGAAGGAAACAACGGCTTGTACACCATATCTGGCATTGGATCTGAATCCATCCTGGTCTGTGCATGTGACCCTGAAATAGAAAGCTGGACAGGGGCATGGATTTTATCCCACGAGTTGTCACACTTGTCACTTTACCGTTATGGATCTCCATATGCTGTTTATTTTACGTGGGTGCATTACAATGAAGCCATGACATATGCATGCAAGATACTTGCCCAGTCTAACTTTTGTCTTGAATATTCTACAGTTGTAACATCGCCGTCAGGAAATCAAATTCCTGTGATGGAGATATTTGGACAGGGTGCGACATCTTACAACATGCCGCCTGCCCCACCACAAATCGATATTCCGTTATTCCAACAACTTGTTCCTGATAGTGAATTGAAAAAAGCAGTACAGGTTCAAACACTGCCTCCTACACCTGCACTTGGAATCATATCCTCAGTTGAAGTGGTTGGGCTAAAACCTCTTAACATTGATGGCAAGCTCTATCCCGTTCCGTATAATATAACTGGAGGAATAATTCAAAAGTTCTATGCAGACTCTTTTACAAAAAAATTGACCATTGAAGTGATTGGTGGAGTAAATGGCGGGCATTTGCAGTTGCAACTATCGAGAAATATCATGGATTCAATTCAAGTTGGTACTGATACAAGATTTATGGTAAGCGGTGAGCCTGTTGGTGCTACAAGCAAAAAACCACTAGACTATGTAGAAACCCAAACCAATGTGCAAACAAGAACATTAAAAATTAATTTCCCACAAGATCGGAGTGTTATAGAAATAACTGGCACTAGCATAGTTCCAGAATTTCCGTTGCCTGCTGTGGCACTAGCTATTTCTCTTGGTTTTCTACTTGGGTTTTATAAAATAAAATCAAGAAATCTTGTAATCTCACCATGATTAGTGACAAATTTGTCAATGTTATTGACAAATTTGTACATGAACCGGACAAAAATGTACGCGTAGATTAACTATGTATAGGAAATAGCATAGATATGGAGTATACGTTTGAAAACAGAAATCACTTTAACATGGGAAAACAACTAGTTGAAAAATTACTATTTCTGTCGCGTATTGATGGCTACATAGACGGTGCACATCAGCAAGGAAACAAACAGGCAGAACTGAGCCTGCAAATACTTCGAGCAGTAGAGAAAAAGAACACAAGTATGTTACAGGACTTTCTTGTAGCCGACAAAAATACTGCCTGACCATCAAGAAAAGGAGATACCAAATAATGAGCCTGAGAATAATAACATCACTGAAGCGAAAAGATTCTGAGATTTTTGGAATAGGTATTAATGAATATGGAAAAAATTCTTATCTTGATTTAAAAGATGTGTATGAAAACCAGGCTAGAATTTTTGATGACATCAAGCATGGAAAAAAAGATAAATCAGAAAAACCCATTTACGTACTTTGGACTGATGAGGAATTTGGATATTTTATGGTACATGTAGATAGAAAAGATGACAGATATGAATTGCATTCTAGAACTGGAAACATTGATCAGTTACTTGCCAGTCTTCCTGATTACAAGGAGCATGTCAGTTGATCTACCTTAAGTGTAATGGTAACATGAAATACATATGACAAATAATTCACAAAATGAAAATCACTTCAAGGCTGCAAATCAAGTTATAAAAAAACTTGAGTTTCTATCGCATGTTGATAAAAATATTTCTGATGCACATGATAATGGAAACAAACAGGCGGAGATGACATTGAATATACTCAAAGCCGTTGAACGGAGATATACTGATTCAATGAAATGCTTTCTTATTGCTGAAGCCGGTATGAGTTAAAATGATAAAAAAATTTTTGCGCGCATTTGCGGGTGATGGTAAAAGCGATGAGCATACAGTACAGGTCGACTCGGAGGAAATGAAAGAAGAAACTCATGAGTTGGAACAAGTAGAACAAGATGAACAAGAAGAGGCCAGGGAGATAGAAGATCAAGAATGATGTTGTATCATTAAACACTGGTTATGGCGTTTAAGAAAAATTCTATCTACTTGATTTCAAGTTAGTACAGATCAGTCCATGTAACTAACATGAATGTACGCGCGGCTTAATAGTAAAGATGACCGGTTAAATATGTGAAAACTACCATGTCGCAAGCTGGAGACTTGTAAGGTATGTCAAAACAACAATACCGATCAAAAATAGGCATAATTTCAGAGATTTTGGGTGCAGCAATGGATGGCGGTAAGGATGGAGCGATGATCTCTTCAATATCTAGAAGAACAAATCTATCACACTATGCATTAACTGAAAACTGTCAAAAGTTGATAGATGCAGGAATGGTACAATCCACAAATAATGCTAGGAATCATATTTTTGTTGTTACCGAAAAAGGAATACGCTTTTTCCAAGAGTTACAAAAATTCATAGAAACTGCCCGGTTAGTACAATTGAGATTTTAAACTGCTGATAACGTTTTTCACAGATATTGTTTACAGTTTATCGCTAAAGTGTCCAGTATATTTATCCACATTATCTTGAACAGATGATGATTTCTTCTCATGCTTGTCTCCGTATTTGTGGATGCGCCTGAACATTTTCTTCTCATGCTCTTTTCTTGAGTGGTGTAGTCTATCTGCTTCATATATGAATTCCTTCCCGCATTCTGTGCACTTGATTATTTCATGATGATGTTCATGGCGTGCATGGTTTATCAGATCTTCATATTTTGAAAACTTTGACTTGCATTTGTCACATTTGAATTTTTTCCAAAAAAGATTCATGTTCGCTTTAAATGATGTTACAGAGATAAGAATGTTCCATCTTTTGTAAAAAAAGGTTTCATGTACCATATGTGACAAGTAATACCCTATGTATTACACGTCACATAATGGTCTGGAGATGTGATGTAATACAATTCTTGAAACAAATTAATAAACTGAGTTTACATTTGTGTCAATTTTATGTACATTTTTGTACGTCAAGATTATAAGAAATTATAAAATAATTTATCTCAGTCAAGGGTCGGCCGCTTGTGAATATGTGCGTCAACTGGTCATCATCCCCCTTGACTATACAAATATTACAAAAATGATTCATATCTTACAGATCAGTTTATGATCTTGACAAATTTGTATGTGGACCGTACACAAATGTAAGCGCGCCTTAATAGCAAATCTCTCATCAATGAACTATCGATGACTAAAATTAACATCAAGAATTATTTTGTTATTTCAATACTGATACTTTCAGCTTCAAGCCTGGTACAAAACAATGTCTTTGGAGACAGCACTGGCAATTTCGGAATACTTGCTAGCACATATACAAACACATCACCTGGAACTTCAATTGCTGGAGACCTTGGATATACAACAGGACCGGTAGTAATGCCTTCAATTTCTGGCAGTACTCACGTAGCGAATTCTGTATATTCACAGGCAGGAATCTCACAAAACACTGCAACATCTTTTGCAAATTCCCAAGTCTGTACAACCAACCTTGGCACCACAGTTGACTTGTCACAAGTACATGGTGGAATTTACACACCAGGCGTTTACTGTACCACAGGCGCTGCATCAATTGGAGCAGCAGGAATAACACTATCAGGTAACGGCATTTACATTTTCAAAATTGATGGCACACTTACAACTGCAGCCAATTCTGTTGTTACACTAAACGGCGCACAAGCGTCTACAATATCATGGGTACCAACCAGTGCAACAACACTTGGTGCAAATACCAAGTTTGCAGGAATCATACTTGATGCATCAGGTGTCACAATGGGAAATAATGTAAACATGATTGGTAAAGTCCTAGCATTTGGAGGAACTGTTTCTACTAATGCTGATACTATTACCGTCCCATCAAGTGCAATGGCAGATACAGTATCTGGAAATTTCCAATGCACTACCACATTTCCAACTGGAACAATTGACTTGGGATCAAATGTACAATATCCAGACAAAGTATATCCACCAGGTGTATACTGCATTGACGGTACAGCAAACATTGGCTCAGGCCCAATAACACTAACAGGCAACGGAGCACACATCTTCAAAATTGGTGGCGCACTAAATCAAGCAGCAAATACTGATGTCATACTAGCTAATGGAGCTCAAGTTTCTGGAGTGATCTGGGTACCAACAGGTCCAATAACAATTGGTGCAAACAGCCATCTCATTGGAACTGTAAATGGCGCACCAATCACAATTGGCGCAAATTCTGATATCAACGGCATTGGTCCTGCAAAGACCATGGCAGATAAAATCCAAGGAAATTTCCAGTGCACTGTAACATTCCCAACTGGAACAATTGATCTAGGATCAAACGTACAATATCCAGACAAAGTATACCCACCAGGTGTATACTGCATTGACGGTATAGCAAACATCGGTTCAGGTCCAATCACACTTTCAGGTAATGGGGCACACATATTCAACATCAATGGTGCACTAAATCAAGCAGCAAATACTGATGTCATACTAACTAATGGCGCACAAGGCTCCAGCATAATATGGGTACCAACAGGTCCAACAACAATTGGTGCAAACAGTCATCTCATCGGAACTGTAAACGGAGCGCCAATTACAATTGGAGATAATTCTGATATCAACGGTATAGGTCCGACAAAAATAATGGCAGACGCAATCTCTGGCAATTTTGGAATTCTTGCTAGCACATATACGAACACATCACCTGGAACTTCAATTGCAGGAGATCTTGGTTACATTAGAGGACCACAAGTAGCAGCTAGTGTTAATGGTATTGTCCATGTATCTGACTCGATATACTCACAAGCTGGAATTGCACAAAATGCAGCAACATCTTTTGCAAACTCTCAAGTGTGCACAAGCAACCTTCCTGGCATTGCAGTTGATTTGTCACAAGTGAATGGTGGAGTATACACACCTGGTGTTTACTGTACTACCGGCGCTGTATCAATTGGAGCAGCAGGAATAACACTTTCAGGTGATGGCATTTACATTTTCAAAATTGATGGCGCACTTACAACAGTAGCCAATTCTAGTGTCATGCTAACTAATGGTGCAAAGGCCTCCATAGTATTTTGGGTGCCAACTGCTGCCACAACACTTGGAGCAAATACACAATTTGCAGGAACTATACTTGACGCATCAGGTGTTACAATCAGTAACAATGTAAGCGTATTAGGTAAAGTCTTGGCATTTGGCGGTACAGTCTCAACATCTGCTGATACCATTACAGTTCCATTGTTTGAACTAGCAGATGCAACATCTGGAACTCTCCCGTGCACTGTAACATTTCCAACTGGAACAATTGACTTGGGATCAAATGTACAATATCCAGCCAAAGTATACCCACCAGGTGTATACTGCATTGACGGCGCAGCAAACATCGGTTCAGGTCCAATAACACTATCAGGCAACGGAGCACACATCTTCAAGATTAACGGCGCACTAAATCAAGCAGCAAACACTGATGTCATATTATCTAACGGTGCATTGTCTTCAAGTGTAATTTGGATACCAACCGGACCGATAACCATTGGTGCAAATAGTAATCTCATCGGAACTGTAAACGGCGCACCAATTACAATCGGCGCAAATTCTGATATCAACGGCGTCGGTCCAAAAATAATGGCAGATGCACTATCTGGCAACTTTGGAATTCTTGCTAGTACCTATACAAATACATCACCTGGAACTTCAATTGCAGGAGATGTTGGTTATACAACGGGACCTCTAGTAATAGCAACAGTTGATGGTGTCGTTCACAAATCTGACTCTGTATATTCACAGGCAGGAATAGCACAAAACACTGCAACATCCTTTGCAAACTCTCAAGTGTGCACAACCAATCTTGGCACTTCAGTTAATCTATCGTTAGTTCATGGCGGAGTATACACACCAGGTGTTTATTGTATCACTGGTGCAGCTTCTATAGGTCCAAGCGGAATAACACTTTCAGGTGATGGCATTTACATTTTCAAAATTGGTGGCGCATTAACAACTGCTGCTAACTCTGTTGTTACTCTAAACGGTGCTCAGGCATCCAACATATCATGGGTACCAACTGGTGCTACAACACTTGGTGCAAATACACAGTTTGCAGGAATAATACTTGACGCATCAGGTGTAACAATGAGCAGCAATGTTAGCATGACCGGCAGGGTCTTGGCATTTGGAGGAACCGTTTCTACATCTGCTGATACTATCATCGTTCCATCATATGCCATGGCAGATACAACTTCAGGTAATCTACCATGTACAGTTACATTTCCAACTGGAACAATTGATCTAGGATCAAACGTACAATATCCAGACAAAGTATACCCACCAGGAGTCTACTGCATTGATGGTGCAGCAAACATCGGCTCAGGCCCAATAACACTAACAGGCAGCGGAGCACACATCTTCAAGATTAACGGCGCACTAAATCAAGCAGCAAATACTGATGTCATACTAGCTGACGGCGCTCAAGTTTCAAGCATAGTCTGGGTACCGACAGGCCCCATAACAATTGGTGCAAACAGTCATCTCATAGGAACTGTAAATGGTGCACCAATCACAATTGGCGCAAATTCTGATATCAACGGCATCGGTCCAGCAAAGACAATGGCAGATGCAACTGCCTCAGGCCCATTATACGCAACAGGTGACACAACTGTTCCAGAGTTTGGTACTGTCGCTGCTATGATATTGGCAATAGCAATTGTATCTATAATTGCAGTTTCTGCAAGAACAAAACTAGGAATAATGTCAAAGTACTAGATAATATTTTTTTGAACAAAAAAACTAGAACCTACATTCAAAAACTATTTTCATTTGTACCTTGGATAAATTTTAATTCTTGTTATACTAGATTGCCATTTTAATTTTATAATTTTCAAGTATCATTATTTCATTTTCTTAATTTCATTCTACGAAATACACTGGCAATTTTTGAAAATATCTAGTGACAGATTAGTACATAATGATGACAAATCTGTAAATAAAATTGACACAAGTGTTCGCAGTACTTATTAATTTTTCAATAATAGTTTGCATCAAGTGATAATTTGAATACATACACTCGATTGACTAGGGGATTCTAATTTCGATAACCATGAAAAACATATTACAAAAAATAACCAGTCTTACACTGTTGACAATACTTGTTGCCAGCAGCGCAGTAGTAGGTTTGCCAAATGCACTTCCACCTGTACAAGCAGCAACAAACTCAAATCTATTTGTCTCTGCAGAAAATTCTCAATTCAACAACTATTTTGCAGGTCCCCAAGTAATCCAAGTTGTTATCGCTGATCCTGACATAAACAGATTAGACCAATCTTATGGAGAACCTGTTGTAACAGTCAACGGTAAGAGACTGAGAATGGCCCAAGGCACAGATGGAAATTGGTATGCATACTTTGCAGACCGAAATCAAGCAATTGCTGCTGGTAACACTGCCCAATTATCTGGTAAAGGTCTCAACTTTGGTGGTTTTTGTAGTCCAACTGGTGCATTTACACCAAAAGCTGGTGTAAGTTTCGCTGATACCAAGGGATTCACACTAGCAAGAGGAGGATATGGTTCAACCAGTCATCTTAACGGTACAATAACTTCAGGTGGCCTGCCAGCATGTACAGCTACAACAACTGGCCTAACTACAACCCAGATGGAACACGTGGTAAGACAAAACAAGACTCTGAACACAAATTCATTAGGATTTGGAGCAGGTGCAAACTATGTCAATACATGGCCAATCATACAGCTATATGATTTCTCAGCAATTCCAACTGTAGTAACAGTTGACTATCAAAAGAACGGTGGCGACCAAATCGTCAACTTGACCTTTGATAGAATTCCACAAGGTCTTATCACTACTACTCTAGACAGAAACGCTTATCCTCAAAATTCTCAAGTCTTTGTCCAAGTAAATGATCCACAACTTAACGTAGACCCAACAGAAGATGATTCGTGGACATGGGGTACAAGTGCTAACAATAATACTTTGTACTATGAAGCATTTACAAGAAACGGCGCAGCTGATGCAGATGGTACTGCTGGTATGCAGAACCTAGTCGGTAACTTGACTACCTTGATGTTTAACCATAACGGAAAACTTACATTCAATCCATCAGCACAGGGCGTTCGAGTTGCTGACTTTCAAGCAAACGGTAAGATAATCTATACTGGTACTCAAAGAGGCGACCCAACCACAGTTAGAACAAGTTCAATTGGTCTTGGCTCGCAGCCTCTCACACTCATTGAATCTGGTGGTGTAAACACTGGTGTCTTTGTCAACTGGGACGGCGGTAAAAAATCAGAAATCATAACAGTGGATTCGCCAACAATTCGAGGCCAGTCTGCAGTTGTAAGATACAATGATATTTCTTCAAGTATCGTAGGTGGTTTTACATTTGCTTCATTGACACAGACTGCACAAAATAACACCTGGGCATCTGGCCAAAGAATTCCAGTTACTCTAACTGATAGTGATGACAACAAGAACGGAAAAATTAGTGAGCGAATGTTCCTCTGGGATCCATCTTACAAGAGAAGTACAGCAATGGTAATTGGAACTCCATTTACCTTGTCTACTGGAACTAGCGGTGCAGGTACAGAAGTAGCAGCCCTTGAAGCAGCAAAAGTTTCCACCTCAAACGGTCATGGAACAGTTACTTTTGGATCTGGTTTTAATGCAACAGCAACAAACCTACAAGAAGATGAAGCATTCAGTGCAAGACCAATCTTCAACTTTACTGGTTCAGCATCTAATGTAACATCTATTAGCACCAACTCAACTGGAACTGGTGGTACTTTTGCTATCCTAGCTAGTACCTATACAAATACAATAACACCAACTAATGTTACCGGAAATGTTGGCTATACTACAGGACCTGCAGTAGCACCTCGTGTTACTTCTGGTAAAATTTACGTAAACGGTGGTAACGGTACTGTACAATTTGCAGCTGCATCTGCAAATCAGACTGCTACATTGGCTACCTTGAATGCGTTATCATGTACATTCACATTCCCAACTGGTGCAATTGATCTAGGATCCAATACATTCTACCCATCAAAGACATATCCACCTGGAGTCTATTGTGTTACAGGCGCTTTGAGCATAGGATCAGGTCCTATCACTCTTAGCGGCAATGGAAATCATGTATTCAGGCCTACTGGTGCATTAACCCAAGCAGCATCTACGACTGTGCAACTATCCGGTGGAGCACTTGCTGCGGATGTATTTTGGACACCAGGTGCTGCAACAACACTTGGAGCTAACGATGTCTTCATTGGAACTGTCATTGACCCATCCGGCATCACAGTAGGCGCTAATACAGTATGGACAGGCAGAGCCCTAGATTTCCAAACTACAGTTACAACTGGCACAAATGATGTTATCCAACTACCATCGCCTTTGACAAGCTCATCTCACTCATTTACTCCAACAGCAACAATCAACAGCCTCGGAACAGCACTATTTGTGGACTTGAAGACAA
Source organism: Nitrososphaerota archaeon (assembly GCA_013288545.1). Taxonomy (GTDB): domain Archaea; phylum Thermoproteota; class Nitrososphaeria; order Nitrososphaerales; family Nitrosopumilaceae; genus Nitrosotalea. The sequence continues at coordinate 11,226 of JABDBR010000013.1, forward strand.
CCATGAATACCCTGCTAAAGACGATTCACAATACAAATCGTACAAATAACGCAGAAGGATTCAAGGGCTTCAACTTTATCAATTATGACTTGAGATCATTTTCAAGTCTTAACGGTGCAACTGGCGGTTCAATTTCTAACATTAACATATATGTTGTATACAACAATGCTGGAACTGCACTATCAACAGGTGGTTTGGCAAATGCTGGCTCATCTGTAATCTCTATTGCAAACTCTACTAATCTACAAGACTTCATCAACCTTAATGTCACAAGCAGCAAGGTAACAAATCCATCTTTGATAAATGAAAACTTGTTTAGCAATGTTGCAAAGACTGCATCAATCGGATTGCTATTTGTCTTTACTACCAGCAATGGTTCCATAGTATTATCATCAAGTGGTGAACCGATGGTAACTGACTTTTTCTCCGTAGGTCTAATCGGTGACGGTACACAAAGCGCACAAAGAATCAACAACGGCATCTACAGATTTGAACTTGAAGAGACAGGTGACAACACTGGAGTCTTTACAGGTACAAACCAGTTTGTAATGCTCAACCAGCTCAATGTCTTTGACACAAATACCTACGCCAACTTGAGACCAATCCAGCATGATGTGTTCTTCCCAGCTATCCAAGACATGCTCCAGGCAGAAGCACGTGCTCCACAAGTAACATACTTTGACCTCGGACAAGACGGTGTAAACACACAGATATCTGCACAACAAGATATTCCAACTCACACTGGTGTCATTTCATTTGATAGCAAGACATACAAGATTGGTGACACTGTGACAATTACACTTAACGACGCAGACCTTAATGTTAACAACGATCTCATTGATATCTACACAGCAGTCAAGCCGACAGGTGCTTCACTCAATGTTGTTCAAGACAATGCAACTGACACAGTAGGTAAAGCAGGTCTAGGACAGACAAGTGATGGTAGAGCATTTGGTAGACTCGTAGATGTACAATTTGGTCAAGCAAACATTAGATGGTCTGATAGTAACTTTAACAGTAAATTTACACCAAGTAACACTGGTGCATGCTTTGGTGGTTCAACACTTGCAGATGACAACAATACAGCAACCACTGGCGGATTTGCATCAAGCTTATCTGCTACTGGTTTCTCACTAGTTGAGACTGGTCCATCAACAGGTATCTTCACTGGCAACTTTGAAATCCCAGACCAATTGTGTCAGAATGGAATCGCTATTTCATCAGTAGGTCAGAACATCAAGGTCAACTATGTTGACTTCCGTGATGACTCTGGCAAACTCGTTGAAGTTTCCGACAATTCAGGCATCAGAGGTAACACAGGTTCAGTAAAATTAGACAAGGCAGTATATCCGGTACCATTTGGACAAATAATCTCTGGTACTACTGGTGACTTCCCAGTTCCAGCAAAATCTGTAACCAGCCAAACTGGTGTATTTCCAATGCATAGAGATCTAACTGGTAGTGGATTAACAGCAACCAACACTCTGTCTAACGGTGACGTTCTAGTCCACATCAGAGTAAATGATCAAGACTTTAACACATCACCAGTGGGTACTGATAAAATCGCATTAGGTGTCAATGACAAGAACCATGGCCCAGTAGCTGTACAAATAACAAGACAAGGACAATCATTACTATTGGCAACAGCTGGAGGTCCGGCAGCATTCTCCGGTACAATTGTTAACCTAAACGGTACAGCCATTCCTGCTACTGCAACAGGTACAACTGATCCATCTTGGGGTCCTGTGAGAGATCTTGGCCCGATGGTCGAGATTGCTCCGGATGCAGGAATCTTCCAAGCAGACTTGCCAATTAGATTCACTGATGGTCCTCAAGGTACTGACTGTCCAAAAGCAGAAACTCAATGGACTGCTACTGATGGTACAACTGGTACAAAAGAATTGGACCGATTTCATACTATTCATACTGCTGCATCCTCAACAGGATTCTACTGTGTAAGACAAGGTGATGTTCTCACCGTAACCTACACAGACTTGAACGATGCATCAGGTCATACACAAACTGTCACAGATTCTTCAACATTTGACTTGAGAAACGGTGTACTACAATCAGACAAGTCCGTATACATCATTGGCTCAGATATGATTCTCACACTCGTCGAACCAGACTTGAATCTTGATTCACAGACTGCTGAAACTATCCCACTAGATGTAATCGAATGGGACTCACATGCCTTCAAGGGTACAATGGGATTACTTGGTGCACAATCTGCAGCATTTGATGCCAAGCCAGCTACATTTGTGGAGACAGGTAAAGACACAGGTATCTTCCAATCAGTAATTAAAGTTCCAAAACAATTAAACAATAACTTACTTGAAAGGGGAGAACAGATTCATCTAGAATATACTGACTGGGGTCCAGCAGGCTCTAAAGTAGTAGGTGCAAACAACCAAGATGTACAGTTGACCATCTACACATCAAACTTTGGCGCAACAGTTGAACTTGACCAAAAAGTGTACACATGGACTGACCGTGTCTACATTACCGTAGTAGCACCAGATCACAACTTTGATCCAAATCTGATAGATATCATTGGTGACAACGACGAAAACAAAGTAAGCGTTTCAACCCGAGGTAACAGCATCTCCAACTACAAGTTGGTAGAGACTGGAGTCGATACAGGTATCTTCACAGGTTATGTTATCCTAACAGGTAACACCAACGTCAAAGGCACCTCCGGTGTCGATGGCGCAGGTTTGAACCCAACAGGTTCAGGCCCAAGCGGAGTCGGTCCAACAGACGGCTTCCTACCTTCTGAAGAACAGGACGGTGTATCAGTATCGTTTGAATTCACAAGAGATCAAACAGTTACTGGTTCAGCACTCATCCGATGGAACATTGGTGAAATCAAATGGTTAGAAGCATCCTATCCAGCAAATGGACAGGGAGTATTGCAGATAGTTGACCCAGACATGAACCTTAATCCAAAGGCAGTCGACAAGTTCGACACCAACGTATGGTCTGACTCTGATTCTGGTGGAATCAAACTCACCATGACAGAAACTGGCGAAGCAACAGGTATCTTCCAAGGTACAGTGTACTTTACCACTAACTTCCAGTCATCTGGAAACAGACTCCACGTAGCAGAAGGCGATACAGTTACAGGCGAATACAAGGACAGAACCTTGCCACCGCCATACACACCATCTGATCAATTGAGATTGACCTCGACAACATTCATTGGTACAGTTGTGCCACCGCTTGAAAGAGCACCGGCATCAAACCCAAGAATCGTTGATTCGTTTGGCAATGCAATTACTGGCGCAGTAAAATCAGGACAGCAGATACAAGTTACTGCTGACTTGACAAACGGTCAGGACAGAGATCAGCCATTTGCATACCTTGTACAAATACAAGATGCTAACGGTGTTACAGTATCACTCTCTTGGATCACAGGTACATTGACTGCAGGTCAATCGTTAAATCCGGCACAATCTTGGACTCCTCAATCTTCTGGAACATACACTGCACAGACCTTTGTATGGCAGAGCATTGACAATCCAAACGCATTGTCACCGCCTTTAACAACTACAATAAATGTAGCATAGACTAGCAAAAAGTAATTTTTTCTTATTTGAATTTAGATTTACCTTTCAAATATTATTTTACAGATCTGTCCATAATCCTGATGGAATGGTACTTGAACCGGACAAAAATGTAAGCGCGGCTTAATAGCTCTGTGTATGCAATAGCCAGACAATGACAAGAAACAACATACAAAACTATTTTGTAATGCTTGTACTGATAATTTCAGCCACAAGCATAGTACAAAGTAACGCTTTTGCAGCAAGCACTCCAAACCTTGGAACAGCCGGCAATTTTGCAGTCTTGGCTGGCTCTACTATCACTTGCACCGGAGCCGGTGCCATTATTGGTGATATTGGAGTAAGCCCTGGTACTGCAATAGTATTGGGTGCTACTCCATGTACCGTAACTGGAACAATAAATCCAGGTGGTCCAGTAGCAGCTCATGCTCATGCTGATGCAGCTACCGCATTTACTAGTCTAAATGCAGCAACATGCACCACCACTGAACCAGCAGTTGCAGACATAGGTGGACAAACACTCACACCAGGAGTCTATTGTTTTCCATCATCGGCAGCTATAACTGGAAACCTTACTCTTAGTGGCAACGGAGTCTACATCTTCAAAATAGGAAGTACACTCGTCACAGCAGCAGGTCCAGGTGCAAGCAACGTAGTCCTAACTAATGGAGCCTCGGCTTCAAATGTCTTTTGGGCAGTAGGCAGTTCCGCAACTCTTGGAACTGGCTCAGTTCTTAAAGGAACCATAATTGCTTTCACATCAATCACAGCTACCACCAATGCAGCGGTAGACGGTAGATTGCTTGCAATAAATGGCGCAGTTACATTAGACACCAACCAAATTTCAGTAGTATCTACTGGTGGTGGTAACGGCGGCAATGGTACAGGAGACCACGATAAAGGCGACAATGGTAAAGGCGACCACGATAAAGGTGAACATGATGAAGGTCATCATGATAAAGACACCAAATCTGATCGAAACTAACTCCCCTCTTTTTTTATGTATCTCTGACTGTATATCTGAAAAGAAAAAAGAGTGGCTGACACAAGAGGTAATCAAGAAATTCAAACTTTGATAAATTTACAATGGATTGTACTGGATTTCGTTTTGGTATCACGGGTCTACAAATGATATCATGTTGGCGTCCACAGATTTTAGGAATTAATCTCTTAGTCACTTGCAAGTGTCGATGCAAATATTCTGCCTTTTTCACTCAAGCCTACATTAATCTTAGAGTCATCAACTGTTGATTTGACAAAGCCTTTCTTCTCCAGCCATACGATATGCTTTGCAAGTCTTGCATAATTCAGATTTGCACCAAGTGACAAGCTAGTCTTTGCATCAGGGCCATTATCTACCATGATTTTTAATATTCGAGACAGAGTTTTCATGCTTGGCTCAAAGTTTTGTGATAGTTTTTTATCTCGAATAATATCACTAGTTCTAGAACGCATTGTAATTACACCCCTTGCTTGTATTGTACATTGATACATGTGCGGTACCATATTATTTATGATAGACTGACAAAAAAGTCAGGTGGATTAATAATCTCGTAATGTATTCTTGCACTTGTAAATGCGGCTTAATTGTGTGTGATACAATTAATTGATAATGTGAAAAACTGCGCCTGTCTAATTGACTATGTCAAGGATCGGGATATGGTTAGATGTCATTTGAAAGCGTTGATGCAAATTCTTTACCTTTCTTGGTCAAACCAACTTTAATCCTAGATTTATCAATTGTTGATTCAACCAGACCTTTTTTCTCCATCCATACAATGCACTTTGCAAGTCTAGTATAATTTACATGGGTATCAATTGATAAAGTGGTCTTTGCCTCTGCTCCCTTGTCTGTTATTGTTTTTAGTATGCGTAACAGAGTTTTTGTACTTGGTTTAAAATCAGGCTCTAATTCCTTATTCTTGATAATATCCATTGGTTTGGAACCCACCACCATATTGCCCACTATTTGTGAGGGAATATGGTTTTCATCAGTTATATGTTTTATTTTTAGTTTTTACTTGTATTTTGAAACAAACTTTATTCTCAAGAAAACCGTGATTGTTTACTTGTCAACAAATCAGGTACATGTTCAAAAGTAGGCAATAGATTATTTCACTAGATGATACCGTTACATTGAATGATTAAGTACTGCTATGATGAGTATATCTCATGCTAGTAGACAATAATGTGATATTCTACCTGTTAATTGTATGGGCAGTTATAGTTACAATATTGTTGATTAGAATGAGACAGAAACACATCAAGCACATCAATGAATTAAGGGGAGATCAAAAACGACAGGCAGAACAAACTGATGCAAAAGAAAAACGACAAGCAGAACAAACAGACGCAAAAGAAGTGTCAGAAAAATTAAAAGGAATTGCAAAAGATGAGTTTTCTGCCATGATTACTCATGAATTAAACACACCGCTTGTACCAATACTAGGATACTGCAAGATGCTAAAAACATCAATGCTTGGTAGGATTGATCCAGAACAGTTGGAAGCAATTGAAATAATAGAAAAAAATGCCAAAAGACTTGAGGCTTTAATAGCTGACATTATGGATGTAAGAAAGCTTGATCTTAACAAGCTTAGATTCAAAATAGATGATCTATCTATAGGTGCATTTTTCTCTAATATTGATTCAGATTATAAAAAGATCTTGGATGGTAAAAAATGTCAGTTTGTAATAGATCCATATAACAAGGATCTAGTCATCAAAACAGACAAAGCAAGATTAAGACAAGTTTTTGATAACCTGATAAGCAATTCGATAAAGTTTGTTCCGGAAAGCAATGGGAAAATTGAGATTGGCTGCATGAAAGAAAATGGCAACCTTGTTTTTTATGTAAAAGATAATGGGATTGGAATATCACAAGATAAACAAAAAGAACTTTTCCAAAAATTCTATCAAATTGATACGTCGGAAAGAAGATCCATAGGTGGAACTGGGCTTGGCCTTGCAATTTCAAAAGGCATAGTAGAGAAACTTGGTGGAATTATCTCGGTTAAAAGTGATGGAAAAACAGAAACTACTTTTTATATGAAATTTCCGTTATGATTGCAAATAAAATTTCCAGAGTAATTGGCATGATGTACAATGCTCCTTATATGGCATCATCTACATATGATATCAGGTTATGAAAATTCTTCTCATTGACGATAATAGTGATATTACAAAAATGCTTCAAAAGTATATGACAATCAAGGGTCACTCATGTACTATAGCCAATACTGGCCAGAGCGGTCTTGATCTCATTAATAATCAGACATTTGATGTAGTAATACTTGACATTGCAATGCCTACATTTTCAGGCAATGATGTTATAGATGTGTTACATAAAAGTGGAAAAATAAAAAATCAAAATATAGTAACATTGACAGCATCCATACTGACTGGTGATATAGAATCCGTGCTCAAAAACAAAGGTGTTCATTCATGTTTGAAAAAACCAATCGATCCAGATGTTCTCTTAGATCATATACAACAGTTTGGAAATAAAAATAAAGCATGAGGAAGTTTTGATGAAAGGCACACATGGAACTCGTGAAACACAACAGATCAAACTGTTGGCAGATAGATTAAAGAAAATAACCGAAATTATAAAGCAAAAAAAATTATCACAAAACTTTGAGCCAAGCATGAAAACTCTGTCTCGAATATTAAAAATCATGGTAGATAATGGCCCTGATGCAAAGACTAGCTTGTCACTTGGTGCAAATCTGAATTATGCAAGACTTGCAAAGCATATCGTATGGCTGGAGAAGAAAGGCTTTGTCAAATCAACAGTTGATGACTCTAAGATTAATGTAGGCTTGAGTGAAAAAGGCAGAATATTTGCATCGATGCTTTTAGAGTAACAACCAATTGAACCGTTTGATCATTTGTCAAATTCACTATTGTCGTGGTTGAGTTCTTCATACGTCATTCTTCCGGTTTTTTCTAATAAAATTCCGCCTAATGATGCAGCCATCATGCCATATATAGAAGCAAGTGTAATATCTTTATTTTTGTAATGTTTAAGGTGTTTTTGTAATCTGAGGCATTCATGATAAATTGCCATTTCGAGTTTATTGTTTTCATCCAATGAATCCCTGATGTTTTCAAAATTTCTCATTTTATTTGGTCGCCTTTACAGGTCAATGTTGATACTTATACCCTGTTATGCTTTCATATCTGATGTCATGCTTTCATATCTGATGTCATGCTTTCAAAGCTAACTTTCTCATGCCTGTGGAATCATGAACTCTATACTAGTGGATCAAAAGCTCGGCATGAATCATTTTATGTTCAATTGGGGATCTGCTTGTGAATAAAATTTTAAAGATTGGAACTTAAGGCCAAAAACGGGTAGTCTTTTGGTGACAGCTCCAACTGGTATGATTTTCTTGTAATAGTATTTAGATGATGCTGATAAATCACACGTTTAACTTTTAAATAATTTTAGTAATCTTTTGCCAGTTAAAATAAAAAATTGGGAATGCAAGAAATGTGTGAACTGGAATCAATCGTTTGGCAAGCTTGTTGAATCTTTAAAAAAGATCTCTTAGATGGAACCAAAATGGGTTCCTAAACCGATACGAGTTTAAAACTATGTAAAAAATATATAAAAAAATGGTTGATTTTGATATTTTTAGAACATTTTGTGGTTTTTTAATATCTGGTTCAAGGCGGTTCAAACCATAAAAGGCCCAACTCTGGACCGATAACTTTCATATTCTGGTATTACGTATAGTATGTGTCAAGAAATAACCGAGTGGCAAATATGGATAAAAAACCGATTTATTTATCATCCACGGACAAAAAAATACTAAAGGGACTTTTAACTCCAAATGGGAAGGTTTCATCAAAAGTGTTGGCAAGGAAGCTTGGAATGCCGGCAACTACTGTACAACGAAGACGCAAGCGACTTGAAAGAGATTTTCTTACAGTCGCATACTCGCTCAACCTTGAGAGATTTGGTTGGCACAGAGTAGATTTTCTTATTGCAACAGAGAATGGTAAGACTGAATCTGTTGGAAAGGCACTTTTAAAACGTGAGGAAGTTATCTATGTGGGCAAGAGCATAGGACAGCAGACAATAGACCTTCGGGTTGATACCATATTGAAGGACAATGGAGAGATATTGAGGATGATGGAACTTTTGAAGGCGATGCCTGGTATCAAGGACGTGGTTTGGACAGAGGTTGTCGAGATCATGGGACGGAAAATATCCGTGCCTGAACAAATCTTAGACAGACTTTGATTCTGACTAGATGATAAGTTCTGTTGCATTCAGACTTGTCTCATGCGTCTAGTGTATTTTGTTGATGACTAGTACATCCATCACTAATCCATTACAAAAACCATTATTTCAAAACTTTTGGTTTTTAACGGACTAGAGGTTCCATTGGGAACTATTTCTGCCATCTTTGCCTGATCTAATGGAACTCTCTCTTTTGTATCATGCTTGCGTAAAGGATGGTGTAGTCATCTAGAATTGAATAAATATTCGCCAATTGGGATTAATGGTAACAAGATAGAAGAGATAGCAAGAAAATTTTTACAACAACATCATGAAGTTCGTAATATCGAAGTGGTACGATTTGAAAATGGAATTTGGTCTGTGCACGCAGAGGTTCATTCATCATCAGGTTATGGCGTTAGAAACCTAAAAGTCGATGATATCACTGGCAAGATAATCAGTGTAGAATAAAAATTTGAACTAGTTTTGTAACGAGTCTATATTCCTTAATCTAACAATATAAAGCACGTTGATCTGTTAAATTATCATGAAGAAAACTAAGCATTCTAAAGAATTTATCCAGAAAAAATTTGATGAATTAATGAAGAAACGTAAAAAAGAGGAAAACAGCTAAAACATGTAAGTGTGGTGATAGCAATTTCACCCAAATTTTATTTCATACATGAAAAATGAGGATATCTGAATTTTATTTGCTGTGATACTGTATTATATTGGTAGTTTGCAGTAAATGCGTGAAAATTCTAATTGCGATAATTTTGAGTTTATCTGTATTTGCAGGAGTTGGATCTAGTTTTGCCCAGGTGCAACCACCGGGTTTTACAGATGCTGTAAATATTAGCCAAGTCTCTGCTGATTCTGAATTGCCACATGTTTTAGTATCAGGTGATGGAATTTTTGCAATATGGACTCAATCAAGTCATGGCAAGTCTGATGTCTTTTTCTCAAAAAGTATGGATGGTGGAAATACATTTGCCAGTCCAGTTAATTTATCCGGGGCAACAAACGGCCAGTCAAGTTATCCACAATTTGTAGAAAATAACAATCACATCTATGTGGTATGGCAATCATCGCTTTCTGGCGCATCTAGCATATTGGTGACAAAAAGCCTAGACGGAGGCACTAGTTTTGAAAAACCAGTGCAGATAAGCGACGCATCGCAACTTTCAGCCTTTCCACAGATAGCACTATCTGGGAACCAAGTATACTCGTCATGGATTGAAAAGTCTGCCGACAATTCTACTAATGTAATATTTGCAAAAAGTGATGCCCAAGGTAATACATTTGGAGCACCATTACACGTAACTCATAACATTGGAAATTCTGGGATTCCAAAACTATCTGCAAATGCAGACCAGGTCTATCTCACATGGGAGGATAACAGCAGGGGCGACTATGAAGTGTTTCTAAGCAAGAGCAGCGATTCTGGCGCATCATTTCATGTTCCAGTTGACATCAGCACCACCACTGGACAATCAGGAACACCAGAGGTTGTAGTATCTGGAAATAATGTGTATGCTGTATGGATGGATAACACATCTGGAAATTATGATATATTTTTCACAAAAAGCACTGATGGCGGAAACACATTTGCAAAACCTATTGACATTACAAGTCTCAAAGGTGATTCTGGATATCCACAGCTTGCAGTATGGAAAAACAACATCTATGTCACATGGACCCAGACCATGACTGGCATAAACTATGATGTCTATTTTGTAAAAAGCACTAACAATGGAGACACTTTTGACACGCCAATAAACTTGAGCAATAATTTTGGTCCATCCGGATGGCCAAAGATTGCATCTGATGGAAATATCTATGTAAGCTGGGTCGACAGCAGTCCTGGAAAATTTGATGTCATGATTACTAAAAGCACTGATGGTGGAAATACATTTGAAAACGCTACAAACCTGAGTCACTCCAAAACAGAGTCATATGAAAATGACATGGCTACACTAGGAAATGTTGTATACATGGTGTGGCAAGAGGGTCAGAGTGGAAATCATACGATTGTATTTTCAAAGAGCACAACATTTGTGCCAGAGTTTGGCCCGCTTGCATCAATTGCATTGGTATTATCACTAGTTTCCATAATTGCAATCTCGTACAGGTCTAGCTTGAAATTAAAAATTAATTAATTATTTCCAAGAGTTCGACAAGACCACATTTGGTATTTTTTGTATTCAGATCCAAAAATGCAATACGGCGCTCATCAAAACCTTTGACAGGATTTACCAGAATGGTTGCACCTTTTCTTGCAAATTCTTCTAGTTCTGATTCGATATTTTTTACCTCAAAACACAGGTGGTGAATTCCTCCTCCGGACTTGGCAAACTCGCTTATTGCAGAATCTTGTGATGATGGCTCGATCAACTCTAGAAATGGGTCTCCTATTTTTAGGAGACAGATGTTGACTTTTTGGCTGCCAACTGGCATTATGGCACTAGTTGTCTCAAAGTCAAGATAGTTCTTTAGCTCACCCAGTGATTCCTGGATGCTTTTTACTACAATGCCGATGTGGTGCAATTTCATCAAACTTGTGTTCATGCTGAGATACAATAATCTAGCGCTACCTGTTAATTTTATATTGATACCAAATTCAAGTGATATCATGCTGGAAAAACTAGTCAAGGACTCTGAAGCACTTGAGAAAGCAATTGCAGGCGAAGAGCTCACCTATGACGACGGAATAGAGTTGATGTCTTATGATAATCTCTACATGCTTGGTGCAGCAGCAGACCTGGTTAGGCAAAAAAGTGTTGGACAGCAAGTTACCTTTGCAGCTTCATACTACATGAATTACACAAATGTCTGTGCTGCAAGTTGTCAAATGTGCGCATTTTATAGAAAGGGAACCGAATCTGATGCTTATACGTTATCTGCAAAAGATATCGAGGGCCGTGTTGCAATTGCCAAAAGCCTGGGTGCAACAGAGGTACACATTGTTGGCGGTTTTCATCCTGAACTTCCACTAGAATATTACGAAGAGATGTTCAAGACCATAAAAAAGAGTCATCCTGAGATGCACATCAAGGCATTAACTGCAGCAGAGGTCTTTTTCATTGCACGACTGACAAAAAATTCTGTAAAAGAGGTTTTGACTAGATTAAAGACTGCTGGACTTGATACCATGCCTGGTGGAGGTGCTGAGCTCTTTCACCCTGATGTTAGAAATAAAATAGTTCGTGGTAAGTGCTCTGGACAAGAGTGGCTTGATACTATAGAGCAAGCACATAACCTTGGAATCAAAAGCAATGTGACGATGCTCTTTGGACACATTGAAAAACCTGAACATATCATTGATCACTTGGTCAAGATACGCGAAGTGCAAAAGAGGACCAAGGGATTTCTTACACTGATACCGTTAAAGTTTAGTCTTGATAATACAGAGCTTGAAAAGAAGGGGTTGGTGACCTCTGAGAGCTCGTCTACATATGATCTTAGAGTGACTGCCGTCTCAAGACTGATGCTTGCAAACCAGCTTGACAACATTTCTGTATACTGGGTTGCACTTGGTAAGAAACTTGCACAAGTTGCACTCACATATGGTGGAAACGATCTAGTGGGAACTGCATTCTCTGAAGAAATCTACAAGGCAGCAGGCAAGGGAACAAACTCTTCTATAATTGAGCTTGCAAACATGATAAAAGAAATTGGGCGCGAACCTGCTCAGAGAGATACGTTCTTCAAAGTTTTAAAAAAATTCTAGAATATCATCTACAATTTTTTTACGACTAGTTTTCAGATTGTAACTTTATGCAGGTGTAAGTTGCATTATTTCCTGTTTTGATGTATCTGGCCATGTACCGTTTTGCAGAGAGTGGTTGTTTGCATGTTGTGTACTTTTGAATTTCTTGATGGCTGTTGATATTTTTTTAGCAAGTGCTATTGGGCTCATTGCTGCTTTGCTTGTGACAAGAACAATGTGGTCAAATAGTGGAAATGAAAACATTGACAGGTTCTTTCTGTCGACGTGGACATAACCAATTTCGCCAAACTCTTCGTCAAAGTCTCTTCCCATTGATATTGTCAACACACATTGCATGAAAAACATTTCGATTTTTTGGTCAGTTACTTGTGGGTCAACTTGATCACATGTCTTTCGCTCTATTGCTCTTCCGTGCTTGTTGATGATAGAAACAGATTGTATGTTATTGTTGATATCCAGTATGTTGTTGCACAATTCGTCAAATTGTATGACTTGAGTATTATTCATCTTGATAAAAGGTTAGGATGAAGTCATTATAAAATTATTTGGAGAATTGTTCTATAAGATAGTTTGATCGCTAAAATTGGATATTTTAGTCGTTTTTGGCTATAACCTGCATGTTCTAGACTTCGGTAGCAGGCTTTTGCGTGACTGGCTTGCCTACGCCGCCCTTTTTTCTGCGCTTCAGGCCAATGCTTATGAGTGTAATAAAAAATCCAAGTCCGCCCACTAGTCCTGCAATATTGCTCAATCCTGCATTGACAACTTCGGCTTCATGCAAGGCATTAATTTCATCATCTGACATGTCTGCTTTTCCGGCTGGCACGTTTTCATTTAGATATCCATAAACTGCAAAACCTCCAGCTAGCATTGCAATGCCAAGTGCAAAGACACGTTTGTCCATTATACTAATTTCTGGAAAGCAGTAAATAACTTAAGCTATGCGAAGCTCAAACTCTGGAACAAGGCCTTTTTCTATTCCAAACTGGAACAAGTTTCTAATTGCCTGCTCTCCCAATATGCCCATCTCTATTGTGACATCGTTTACATACATTCTAACAAATCTGTCTATGGTTTCCTTTGACTGTCCTCTACCATACTGCATTGCATAGTCTAATGCTTCACCAGGTCTTGCCATGCCGTATACGATTGATTCGCGAAAGAACTCGTCAAACTTTTTGATTGTCTCAATTCCAAAATGATTGCTCATGACATTTACTCCAAGTGGAACTGGAAGGCCTCCTGTACTGTCTCTCCACCACGAGCCAACATCAAGAAGTTTTACTAGATTTTTTTGATCATATGTAATCTGTCCTTCATGTATCACAAGGCCTGCATCAACTGCACCACTTGCAACTGCATCTGGAATGTCACTGAATTTCATTTCGATGTAATCAAACTTGCCAATCATCAACTCTAAAAGAAGAAATGCTGAAGTAAGTTTTCCTGGAATTGCAATCTTTGATTTTTGTAATTTTTCTACGCTGGTGTCTTGCTTTGCAACTACGATTGGACCATAACCCTTGCCAAAACTTCCACCGCTTCGCAATATGGTGTATTTATCCAGATATGCACAAGCATGAGCAGATACTGCGGTAACATCTAGCTCGTGTTTCAACGAACGCCTGTTCAAGGTTTCAATATCTTCTACAACATGTTTTACGTTAAAGTGAGGTGAGGTGACTTTACCAGTCAGCATTCCATAGAACATGAAAGCGTCATCAGCATCAGGTGTGTGCCCTATTGTTATGTCCACGAAAGGTGGTTTTTGTGCCTATAATAAAAATCAAGTTTATACATTTTAGTGGAAATTTCAGATATTGCTGTAAAATGATGTTCTGCAAAATTATGGGCCATCACTTTACAATCTTGTTGCAAAAAAATCAAAACAAGATCTTGGATGAAAAAATGTAAGATCTAGATCTTCCATGATCCATTGATTTTTTTTATAATTCTTCTAAACGTTTAATAGCGGCTAGAAAAGGATTTAGCTAAACCATGAAATTCAAGGCTACAGATCAAATTCTAAGTATTATTGGTAACAAAAAGAACATACGCAACTTTGGTGTCATTGCTCACGTAGATCACGGTAAGACAACAATGAGTGATAGTCTTTTAGCTTCAAGTGGTATCATCAGTCCATCTGTTGCAGGCCAAGCTCTTGCACTTGATTCCATGAAACTTGAACAAGACAGACAGATGACAATCGTTCAAGCAAACGTTACTTTGCTTTATGAACAAAATGGACAGGAATACGTAATCAACATGATAGACACTCCAGGACACATTGACTTTACTGGTAGAGTTACACGAAGTCTTAGAGCAATTGACGGCGCAGTTGTAGTATCAGATTCTGTTGAAGGTATCATGACACAAACAGAAACCGTAACTCGTCAGGCATTAGAAGAGCGAGTGAAACCTGTTTTGTATATCAACAAAATTGACCGTCTCATAAAGGAGCTAAGATTGCCTCCAGAAAAAATGCAAGAATGGTTACTTGAAATTATTACAAACTTTAACAG
This sequence comes from Nitrososphaerota archaeon, assembly GCA_013288545.1. Lineage (GTDB taxonomy): Archaea > Thermoproteota > Nitrososphaeria > Nitrososphaerales > Nitrosopumilaceae > Nitrosotalea. The sequence continues at coordinate 26,274 of JABDBR010000013.1, forward strand.
ACTAATCGATATCTATGCAGAACCTGAATACAAGGAAAAGTGGAAGGTAAGCATTCAGGACGGCAGTGTCTCATTTGGTTCTGCAAAGGACAAGTGGGGATTTAACGCAGATGTAATGAAGAAGAAAGGAATTTCGTTCAAGGATATTTACGAAGCATACTCTGAGGGCGGTGATGTCAAGAAATTGGCAGAAAAAGCCCCATTGTATGATGCAGTACTTGGAATGGTTGTAAAACATCACCCATCTCCTGATGTTGCACAAAAATACAGAATTCCAAAGATTTGGAAAGGAGATTTAGATTCTGATATTGGTAAAGCACTTCTAAACTGTGATGACAACGGCCCGACTGTTATGATGATTGTAAACATGACAGTAGATCCTGCGGCAGGTCCTGTTGCAATTGGACGTTTATTCTCTGGAAAAATAAAAGACGGTGATAGAATACATTTGATTGATACAAAACGAGAAGGCAGGGTCCAATCTGTCAACTTTTTCATGGGCAACCAAAGAGAAATGGTCGGAGAACTTGCAGCAGGAAACATTCCGGCTTTGCTTGGACTAGAACATGCAAGAGCAGGTCAGACTCTATCATCAGTTGCAGGCATCAATGCATTTGAGGGAATTCATTATGTATCCGAACCTGTCGTGCAAATTGCAGTAGAGCCAAAACATCCTAAAGACTTGCCAAAACTAGTTGAAGCATTAAACCGTATTACAATAGAAGACCCTAACTTGGTTGTAAAAATTAACGAAGAATCAGGTGAGACTGTAATTGCTGGTATGGGTGTGCTACACCTTGAAATTGCAACTGCATTAATTGCAGATGCCAAGGTGGAAATTGTTACATCGCAGCCATTGATCAACTATAGAGAAACAATTCGTGGTTCTGCAGGACCTATCATGTCAAAATCACCAAACAGACACAACAAGATATTCATGAAGGTAGAACCATTAGATGAAAAAATTGCCGAGATGATACGAAATGGAACATTAAACGAATACAAGGACAAAAAGGAAGTTGCTACCATACTCAAGGCTGCAGGTTGGGATGGAGATGAGGCAAAACGTGTAATGAGATTTGATATTAGAGGTAATGTCGTAGTAGATGGAACAAAAGGTGTCCAGTTTGTCGGAGAATCTACTGATTCTATACTATCTGGCTTTGAAGACTCTGTAAAAGAGGGTCCACTTGCAAGAGAACAGGTGAGGGGATGCAAGTTTACATTCCATCATTTCGTTCCTCACGAGGATCCAGCTCACCGAGGCTTGTCCCAATTGGGACCTGCTTCAAGAAGAGCCTGTACTGGTGTTATGTTGTTGTCTAATCCTGTATTGCTAGAGCCAATGCTTGGAATCGAAGTTAGGGTTCCACAAGAAATGATTGGTAACGTTGCAGGTGTAATATCTGGAAAAAGAGGCAAAGTGCTAAACATGGAACAAAAAGGTGTCATACACATCATAACAGGTGAGCTTCCAGCATCTGAAACATTTGACTTGTCAGAAATAATGAGAGGACAGACTGCAGGACGTGCCATGTGGAATACACATTTCAAGGCATGGACTCCAGTTCCAAACTCGATTTTGACCAAAGTGATTGCTGATATTAGAAAGAGAAAGGGATTGGCACCAGAAGTACCAACACCAGACGAGTACGTCGACAGCGAGTAAAAAAGGAAAACCCCCTTTTCATTCCTAAATTTGTGTTTGTTTTTTGGTATCATCAGATAATGACGAAGGTTATGATTTGTTGGAAATTCCTTTTGTATGAATAAGATCTATCCATTTTATGGATGACCTATTTGATAACATCAAAAGGATCAAAGCATTTGAGAAGATCTTTCTTGGGTTTAGCAATAACAAATTCATCATTAAGGATTTAGATAAACCAGAAGAACATCAAACCATGGTCTTTCGAGAAAATGGAATTTTAGACATACATAAAACCACAGAAGGATCTGAGAAAAAATATGAGTCTCTTGGTAAGTTTGATCTAGCTAAAACAATGCAGAAAATACTTGAAGATCCTACAATTTTTGTGAGAGTAGCTGAAGAAATGGTAAAGAGTATGAAAGAGATAAATTTCAATGAGCCAGAATATGCTGATTATAAAATATGCAATATCAAAACAAAAGAAGAATTATCTCACATAGCACAACGAAAAAAAGACGATGTGATCATACCTCTTGAATCCCTTGCTGAATTTAATTTTTCTGAAGGAGCAATTTCATGGGGTGATGCAAAAAATAAGATTAATGAAAATGCAATAGTTCTTGATAAAAATAATTCTCCTATTGCTTATCTGTTTAAAAAAGAAAACAGCGTATTCATGATGTCTATAAACATCATAGAAAATCAATTTGTATCAAATTTCATTTCACTAATGACTAATCCTGAAAAATTGGATGAAAAAACTTCATGACGCAAATAGGTCAACAAAACCACTACATAAAATTCCTCAAAGGCTACTGCTTTTCAATTAAAGTAAAAGATTCTAAAATTATTCTTAATTAAGATACAATCACTGGCCAAGATCTTTCATTTTGGCCTCTAGTGTGACCAGTCTTCTTTGTGCAACGTCAATCGTGCGTTTTAGAATATCAATCTCATCTCTATTTTGCTTTTCCATCTCACTTATGCTATCAAACAAGACTTTGGATTCTGTTGTCATTCCATCGTCAGTCCTGTCCATCTTGATTGTAAAATGTTTGTACTCTTCTTCTAACTTTGTCATCCTCTTGTCAGATTCATCCATTCTTGTCTTTACCGTATTAATCTCAGCATGAATTGACCTTAATTCATCCTCTATCTTGTTTAGTGAAGGTGCAAGAAACCTCTCTATTCCAAATGCTTTCTCGCCCATGATCTCTGCTATGTCTAATTCCTAGTTAAATCATGCCATGTATAATAAAATTTTAGAGCATACGAAATTAAGATCAGAATGTAATTGTATTCTAGTTATTTTGTTTGAAATTCAACATCTCTAGTAAAATCATCATTTCATACTGCTAACAAGTATTATTGCTAGTGCACTTGTCACTACTGCGACTGACCATGGTACAGGACCATAGTATTTTTTTCCAAACATTCCTCTCTTTGAGTTAAAGACCATCCATATCAGAAATGGTATTATCCAAAAGATGGCTGAAGAATGGTTCTTGAATATTACACTATTTGCAACAAATATGCTGATAACAGATGCAACTGTGACAAGTGTAACAATAGCAAAATGTTTCTTGTTCCATGGCACTAGATTACTGTTTGACTTCATACATCTATCAAATGTTGTCTACACTATAACACATTCGATTGGTCTTGTATTGTTACTATATCCGTCTAACGTGAAAATGATTTTAATGTCCTTTGCCTAAAAACTAGCAATGCTTGAGAGAACAAAATGTCCTATTTGTAGGCAGAAATTTATAGAACATTCAGAATTACAGTGGAAAATCTGCAAAGTTATTATAATTAAAGAATTTTCCGGGAATTGTATAGGATTTGATTTAGAGTATAGACCGTCATTTGAAAATGATATTTAACCAATAACTAGACCTATATTGTAAAAACGTCATTGACTGTATAGTTGTCAAACTTTTCTGGAAATAACAACACAAGAAAAAGACTCAGGCGTCCTACAAAGATCCAAGTTGCACGGGGTCAGAATTTCATGTGTTATAGATGTAAACGACTCATAACTGATGATGATGAGTATAACATTCATCATGTGGATGGAAATGCATCAAACTACAACATTACAAATCTAAAGGTGATGCACGTTAAATGCCATGGATGGTTTTGAAATCTCACCCAAGCGAATAAAGAAAACAAAATGTGATAATAATCCAGGAAAATTTGTAAAGTTATAACAATTAAAGAATTGTCTAGATTTGAAAGTATACGATACAATGATACCAGAAATGCTAAAATATGTTGATATTATAAAACAGCCATGAATTTGGTACCTAAAGTTATTTTGGCCACACTTTTCGTTTTAATGATATCATCAGGATTGGTTCTTGCACCCTCATATGCTGCGGCCTTGACTTTCAAGTATACCGCAAAGAGTACATTTACTGTACCGACTGCAATGAAATGTCCTAACGGTTCACTTGCACCAGATAATAGCGTGTCAAAATGTCCAGCACTAGTACCATCCAAATTTGATAACCAATCGCCACAGAATTCTAACTACAAGGCCCAGGCAACTTATGTACAAAATGGTGGAACCAGCTATGCTGGTGTTATAGCACAACAAGCAACACAAGCTCATAACACACAAAATTCTCAGCAGGCCTCTAATGCACACCAGGCCACCCAAGCCACACAGGCGCATGAACCTCAATCTTCCAAGTCTAGTACACCTATGCCTCTTCAAATGCCAAACACTGCCAAAAATACAATTCCAACATTGAAGATTCAACCAAAATATACGCCAAAATTACCGTGATAGCTAGTTTTACGATTGGAAAATAATCCGTAATTCTTTATAGTCAATTCAAAATGATAATTTTAATGAAGATTCGTGCAGGATTATTTGGCATACTGACACTGTTCTTTCTAACTGTACACCACGTTCAAGCACAAGTCAATCCTGGTAGTGATCCTGTCATGTGGGACTATGTGGACCAGACACAATTTGCAATTATACTAATTGTTCTAGTAATAGTTGGTGGGGGGTTTACTGTATATTTTCGCAGGAAAAAACCTACTCCAAAAGATACCTAGACTTTGGGTTTTGCAATTTTTCCACTGCGTAGTTTTTGCACTCCAGGAACCATCATGGTTATGATTGCAACAAAGCCAAAACCTGCTGCGCACCATCCGGCAATGTGGGACTGGTATTCCCTCATTACAAGAAATGATGATGCCGAAAGACCAAATGTAATCAATGATGCCACAAACAATGAATTGAGTTTCAATTTACAGTTTCTTTGATTGGACTGCCAGATTTAGCAATTTCTATAGGAAAAAGATCTAGCGGTATGGTAAACAATTTATCTTGTGTCCAAGTCATGCTACTGACCATCAGAACTCCAACGGGATGATGTTAGTATGGCAATCCTTTGACTGATTGGATTCTCGTGGTCAAATCCTTTTCTAATATGACTTTTGTATGTATGTAATGGGATTATTTGGCAGCAAAAAAGAGGAATACTGCTCTGTATGCAACAAGCGAACTCCTAACACCAGTAAACCGAAAAAAGAATGGAACATCAAAGGTCAACTGTGCGCAAAATGCTTTGTAGATTTTATGAAAAAACCCCTTCCCAAAAAAAAGAGCGATGATGTATGTGTCGCATGCGGTGCAGAGCCTGGGGGACTCAACCTCTGGAAACCAAAAAAAGAATGGGACCTAAAGGGGTGGCTTTGTGAGCCTTGTTTTAACGAATGGCAAAACTCAGACAATGAACTAAAAAAAAACTGTATCGTATGCAATGCTAAACTTGGGTTTTTTCCACGTCATGCAAAAAAAGAGTGGAACCTCAAAGGATATCTGTGCAAAAATTGCTGGAATTTACAAGAATCAAAAGTCTGAAAAAGAAAATCAAAATAATGTCAACACAAATGTCTACTCTGGAGGGTTTTGAACAAACACGTTGCAAATCAACCAGTCAGTTTTGGAATCACGATATTGTACGTTACATGTGACAAACTTGCCCTTTAGTGCACGCTCTAAATCCGCAATTGTCTTTTCCTCATACTGAGGATCTTCTGGGTTGTCCACTTTTGCAATCATGATTCTTTCAACATTTCCATATTCTTCTTTATTGTCTTTGCGAAAATGCGTAACTGACATGTCAAAGGTATTTCCTGATAGACAGGCAATTACTGGTCCGCCTATTCCGTCACCCATGTTCTGTGGTTTTTTGTGCGTTTTAATTAACCATACCAAAACCATGCCTGGATTATATCATACCACTAGGCACAATCCAACATTTTTGTTGCAAAATTGTATTGAACTGATAAATAATTTTTCTGACACTATACCATCATGACAAACATACAGACAGTCAAAAAACTCGAGGGAGCAAAACTCTCATGACCGACTCGGCAACACTCACAAAATGTCTAGACTGTGCAGTCCAGATAATGCAATGGGTAGATGGAAAAGAACATCTGCTTGCAATGGGCAAAGTCTTTCTCTGCACGCTATTTCTGGGAGGTCCATAGAAATGGCAGTAGAAAAACCAGGCAAAATTCAAGAGATAAGAGAAACAGTATCTTGTGCAGTGGAAATAATGCGCCAGATTAGAGCACCTGGAGTACAGGAATCGCTTGGAAAAATAATGGATATGGGCGAAGTGGTAAAGGATGTAATTGAGGCACTCAAAACGCCAGAGATGGTAAAAAACATAGAAAACTTTCGCTTGATTACACAAAACATTAACGATGCCTCTGAAAAGATGCATAGTACCATCAAACTGATGGAAGAGACAGGTGTAATACATGAAGCAAAGGAATTTGCAAAATCTGCCAAAAACATGATGGACTTGATTGGCAATACCGGCCAGGACTTGCGAGAGGTAAACTTTGCAGTAAAATCCATGTTCAAGTCAGTCCAAGTGCTAGTAGAGGACCTAAAACCTACTCAAAGCAGATATTAATATTGATTATATTGTTTGGTATAATCATGACAGAATACGATAGGGTGTTATGCTCTTGTACAAGTTGTAGGTGTGGTCATTATGGAAAAGGATCCCTTGATAAATTTCTCTGTGACAATTGCAAGAACGATATCCACAGTGGCATGAGACCTGTCACAAAATCCATAAAATCACACTAAATCTATTTTCTTATTTCTTGTGTCTTGTAGTAAACAGGTTATTTTTTCGCATCTTCCACTTGTTTCTCTCAAGTGTCGCGCTCTTGATCTCTGACTCTAATCTATTTTTTGCCTCTTGGGTCAAGTTTGGATCTTTTAGCAGTTCATTTTTTTCATTAATTTTCTTTGTGTATTTCTCAATCTGAATATCTATTCCTTCAAAACTCATTGTTATCTCAATTCAGACCATGTAATTTAGCAATTTCTGTCACTTGTGGGATGTATCCAGAACTTACTTTCGTATGACTTCCCACTCGTATTTGCAATCTTCACACAGATAATAGTAATGCATTCCATCACTTTTCTCGACTGGATCCATGTATTCGCCAGTGTTCTTTGACATGCATTCTAGGCACTCTTGCTCAGCCATTTTCTTTTTTGTCATTTCATGCAAAATTAATGCTTTGATGTATACCATTAATTTTCATAATTGTACCTAGGACAAGTTCGGGCTGTTTTTATAGATCATACACTGATTTTATTTCATGATGCACTGTATCAGCTCTTCATGCAGGGGCAAAATTGTACGGGGAACCATGTGCAGCAAGTGTGGGATGGACAATTCAAAAGAAGCCGGAAGAATTGCACTAGAGATACTTGATGAACGGGGAATCGAAGAGCTTGATGAATTTATGCTAATTCACTTTCCTGACGAGAACAAGCGAAAAAAACTCAGACATATGATGCTACAGATTAACTATAATGAAACAAGGGCAAAACAATATGATGCATCAAACCGTCATAAAAGATGATAAAATAAATTAAATAAAAATCACGCACGAGTTTTTGTTATGTTACATGAAACTAAAAACAATGTTTATACTAGATTCTGTGTTATGATATAACAATGGACCCGGGACAAATCATTGGGCTAAAAAAGAAACTAAAAAAGAATAACGACGATGCACTGGATTTTGTACAAAAATTAGAATCCACATTGACAGACTTTGAAAAGACTGGAAACTTGACAGGAAGCTACACCGAGATTAAAAAAGCCATACTAGAATACAAGGACAAGCTACTAAACTAATTTCTCCCAGACTGGATTTTACCATATTATCTTATGATGTAATCATGATGAACATCAGTTAAATTCTAAACTGGTATAGAAAATACCATGAAGACTGGAATAATTGCATTGATTGCAGTTGGTATCATATTATCTGGACTTGTGATATTTCTAGAGATCTACAAACCTGCTTCAAATGCCGTAATACGATTGAGCGCAACTGCCGAAACAAGCCCAGGAAATGAAAAAATCCACACGCAACAGCAACTGCAAGACATTGATATCAATACAAAAATTCTTGACAATTCAACACTGGATAAAATTCCCGTGCTCAAAAATGCAATAGACCAGGCATTTAGCAAGTTTGTGCCACCACCTTTTCATGGTGTTCATACATTTACAACTGATATCAGTCAAAGTGATTTTGATTCTATACTGCAGCTGGCAGGAGACAAGGCAGAACAGTTGCCTGATGTGCAAACAAATGACACAAACTTTGGGGTAAATTTTACAACCTATACAACTACAATGGAGTTTAAGCTAGATAATTTCTATTATCATGTTATCATAGAGCAACTGGTTCCATCATGATTCACACAAGAAAAAAATCATGCCACTCGTAATTAGCTCATTATACAATGACATTAACTTAAATAGAAAATCTTCGGCTGATAAGTAGGACTAGGAATATGGACGAATTTGATAATGTATCCGGTACACAGCGTATGACGCTAAGAATACCTAATTCAATATCAAATGTACTAAAAAAAGAAGCAGATAAGAGAGATCTTCCATTAAATGCATTGATTACAAAGATTCTTTTCAAAAATGTGTCATATGACATGCAAATAAACACACTGCCTGCAGTAACAGTGTCTGATGTTTTATTTTCACGTATAATTGACAAATTAGATGTAAATGATCTGGAAGAAATTGCAAAGGAAGGTCCAGATATAATCAAGAAAATTTTTGCAATCCAAGGTATAGAGTATACGCTCAAAGAAGTAATGGACAAACATTTTGTTATAATGGGAAAATATTGTGGCTGGTATAGTTTCAACAATACTGGGAGTGGCAAGGCCCATAGGCTAGTTTTTGAGACACAATTAGGCACAAAATGGATTGATTTTCTCATGTTATATGTAACAAATATCCTAGAATCCCTGAAAATTACGATCAATGCCAAGCTAGTGCACGAGAATGTTGCAATCTTCAAGTTTACAACATAGATAACACCTGACAAGTGCATCTGTAAATGTTTTACAATGTATGCCAAAAGCTGTTTGACGTATAGATTCCATAAATATTTTATTTCTTATGTACTGTATTATTACAAATATCCGGTACATTTGTGTATTTTGACATAAAAATTTAATTTATGTAAAATATTTACCTGTGATGATTCGTACATCGGATTCCTGCGCAATTGTTAATACTGTTAAAAAATTAAAATTCACAGATGACGCAATATGACACACTCTTGTTGATCTCACGAAGGGAAACAATATCATTTGACGCAGATAGACGCAGGTTGACACAGAGACTCTTTAAAAATGGTCCATCTAGAGATGGTGGGAATGATGGGCATTTGCAATCCGGGGATATAGATCCTATTTGTAGTTCTGGCGTATCTTTTGATTTAGCACCAACCTCTCTTTGGAGTTGCACGTGATATGGAAGTCTTGAAACGCGTATCAACTAACAGGCTCACCTTGAGGCTGCAAAGTGACCTTCTTGAAACTCTCAAACAAAATGCAGACAAGAAGGATCTGACGCTAAACGCCATGATTACTAATATTTTGAATAAAAACGCCACGTATGATGAAACAGTAAATGTAGTTCCAAACATGATAATTCCACATGATCTGTTTTTGAACATTGTATCAAAAATACGAGAGCCCGATATGCACGAAATTGTAAAAAATGGGCCAAACGTCGTCAAAAAGCTTTTTGATATAATGGGATTGCCATATGACATTGATCACGTGATTTACAATTATCTTACAATGCTGTCAAAATATTGTAATTGGTTTGAACTCACGCACAAGATAACAGGTACTCATTACCGACTCGTCTTTTGCACTGGAAATGATTCCAAATGGTCAACATTTGTACAACAATACATCCGAACAATATTGGAATCACTTAAGATCATAATAACAAACGAATCACATCATGCAGGCATAATTGTCTTTGAGTTTTCTCATAGAGATTATCTCTAAACTCTCAAGACAAAATTATATTTGAATTTTCCAAAAAATCATGTCTATATATCTTTCTCACAAAAGTTATCACTGACACAGTCTGACACAGATAGAACCCAAATTCCTATAAGCTATTTTTACTTCTTCAAGCTGTGCTGAATAATCTGCAAGGGACGGGATTGATACATAGTCATATGATTCGCTTCCAATGTCGACACCTTGTGGGAAACCAGTAACACAATCAGGATGACGTTCTGCAACTTTACCGATAAGAAATACCGCAGCCTTGACATTATTTTTTGCTAAAACAGAGGAGAGATCATGACACCAATTAGGGAGATTTCGTTCGTTAATTATGTTAAAAGAAAGAAGTATCGGTTGAGTAGGACTAGGGCGTAGGAATTCCGGTAAGATCAGTAGAACTCCCATTGTTATTACTATGCCAGTGATTATTGCCCCCACATGTACGATCTTCATATGATATCAACCTCTTGCGAGAGGTACTTCCTGTGCTGCTCGTTGAGTTAGGTGGAACCTATATTGTGCATCAACCATCTTTGCAGCTCTTATCATACTTGTGACCACAGAGTTTCTTGAGAAATCAAGAAACATTTGACTGTCTTTTGGAAGACAGTGACCTCCGATACCATCTCGTGCATCAAGGACTTCGATATTCCATTTTGTGTTTATAGCATCGCGGAGTTCGTCAAAATTAAGAGATGAGTTATCACAGACCATCTTGATCTCCTCTGCAAATGCGATCTCAAGATATCTGTAAGAGTTCTCTACAACTTTGGTGAGCTCTGCTATATCTGGCGAGCTTACCTGGTGGAGTGGGATTTGAAGCAAATTTCCGTAAAAGTTCTTTCCTTCCTTTATACAGCATGGTTCGCATCCTCCAATAACACGTACTTGTCTTACACCGTGCTCTTCTTTTTCATGCACAAAGAATCTATGCGGTACATGTACCACATGTAACCTATGACCTAGGATTTTTTTCACTTCTTGGGTGGTGCCTCTAGTTACAGTTGAATCTATTCCAACTAGAGCGCCAGTCTTGCCTTCATATGTCAGTCGTTTTGCTATATCCACCAATCCATCAAGATATGGGACAAACATGTCCTCAGGTTTATGTGTCGATATGCATACGACATAATAGTCATACCCCTGGAAATCTGTAGCGGCCTTTTGTATGACCTTATCTTTGAGTGCTCGTGTGATTGCATCTTTGTTGATGTCAAATCCATCTACATGCAATCCAAGAGATGTCATGTACTCTGCATTGCTATGACCTATCTGGCCAAGGCCGATTATGAGAATTTTTTTCTCAGATTCTTTAGGAATAAGTTTTTCAAACATTATGTTTGTCCTCCTGTGTCTCTTGCCA